>JANPKE010000517.1:0-6668 GCA_031425875.1 Nitrospirota bacterium | reverse complement strand
AATCCGGCAGGAATAGTAAACTGATTAATCGGATCACGCGTTGTTTGATAGGCCCGACCCGCCATCAATGCGTATTCGACTGTTGATACCATGACTATTCTCCGTAGATATAGATGCGTGAGAAGCTATCTGTTCTTGCCGTACGTACCCTTAAGCCACTCTGTCGCCAATGGCCACCAGTTATAGTCCAGAAGCTTTCCGTCTACTTCTGGAACCATAAGCTTTCCTGCTGCCGTCGTTGGAATCAGGCAGCTAGTAGCTCCTGCACCCTGTTTCACCATCTCCCGAAAAATAGTTCTATATTCCGGCTGCTGGTACCCAGCTATCAATCGCTTGATCTTTTCTGCCGAGACAAACCGCGTGCCGAGTTTTTCAACTTCAATATCAGGCATGGAGAAGATCATGTTAGGTGTGGTGAATTCAGTAGGCAACTCAGACAATGGGATACGCGTCCATTCCTTGTCCTGGTAGCGGAAGATCACATAAGGTGGATTGGGCCTGCCCCACTTGTTGTACGACAAACAGCCCATCGGATAGGCTACGAGGTACGAGGTACCACCCACGATGTCCAGCGCCATCGGCAAAAAGTTGGCCTGGCCCAAATCCTCGCTGTAGTGGTCTTCCCAGGTGATGGTCTGGTTGCTACTGGGCACGGTAAATCTCAGCCGCTGCTCCTTAAACGAGGGCTTCTGTCCCTCTTCATGCCGCCCACCGCGTTTGACCATGCGTTCGACGACGATCTTGCCCCCATCATGCAACAGAACTTCCTCTTGCCACCGATCCCCGTCGAACGGCAGCGCGCCTACCATCGCGCACGCACTCATCCCAACAACAGCGATCAGGGTGCTTACGTGGAAGAACCATCGCAACCCATGTAGATTCATCATGCCGCCATCCTTTCCCGCTTCATCATTGGCATCATCCCTTCGCCTTCCCTTGCCGCGCCTCGCGCAATCCTGCCAACACCTGCTGAATTTGCTGGTATAACCTTGCAAGGGCACTGACATCCATCGCCACGCGGGTGACAAGGTGACCATCCAGGCCTTTCGGGGCTACTTGGCCGTCCTTTGCAGTCTTCGCAATGGCAGCCAGCAAGGCTGGCTCGATGAACCCGAAATCGAGATAGGCGATGCCCTGCGCAATGCCGACGTTGGTATAATTCGCCGCGCGTGGGTGCGCTGAAGAGTCGGATGGTTTCAATCGGACGTTCAACGCAATGGTGGCGTCTTTCGATTCGCTCATAGGCTCACGCTCCTGCGTTGTGAGTGAAGGACCGCGAAGATGACGACCGCACGGCAATCCGTATGCATGTGGGTTCCTAATGAGTGGGTGCGTGAGTCTAAGAATCCGTCGGTTTACTGTCAAGAACCCCTTCGCCCCGGTACGTCCTCCAGAGCCAGCCGGATGGACTCTGTCTGAAAGTGCCTAAGTGTTGTAACTAGTCAAAAGAGGGGGGATGAGGCCCTAGGATTAGGGCCGGTCCCTTGCCCGACATATGCGCAGCTCGTCAGACAAGCAGGTATGCATGCGGTATGCACATCGTTGAGCAATGAGGCAAGTCCGGATATGCATGAGTGACGATCGCTGATCGCGTCTGGGAAGACGTACCCTGCATGAATCGCTCCCGAGAACCAGGAAGGGGGTTGTTTTTTCTATTTTACGCGTACAAAATACCGCCGCGTTGTCAGGGCAGCCTAATCGTCAACCACCATAAGAGAGAGGGGCATAACCGTGAGTCTGCGAAATCTTCTACGGCTTGTTCTTGCAGTTGGGGTCTGTGGTACCGCCGGCCCAGTCTGGGCGTATGATCCAAGTCCGAATATCGGTGGCGACCTGAGCGCGTGTGACCAGGTCATCTTTTCTACGTTCACACCTCCTCCCTTCTCCGCAGAGAAGAATAATGTCACCGTGGCACCGAAATCGGAGTTTTCATTCCTTGCATCCAAGACAACGACTTCCGCAAGCATCACGGTGAAGATCAAGGAGGAAAAAGTTCCGATCACCGTCACCTCAGTCGGTTACGGCTTCCAGGTCAAAGGGAAACTGCCCCCCAACATCAAGGGCAGCTACATTCGACTCGATATTTTCGCCAAAGGACCCGGCGACTGCGACAAAACCGATGGGTGGCTGCTTAAGGTAGGGAACTGACCGTTGCCACAACGACATGGGCGGAATTCCTCCTGCCTATGTCGTTGTCTCGACACTCGCCGACATCCTCCTCACGGCTCTGCTTCTTCCACAGACTCGATCGACTCTTGCAACGCCGCCACAAAGGCCTCCGGCTGAGCGAGGGCATTCTCCGTCAATTGAAATTCACTCACCAGTATTCCATCTCTATCGACCAAGAGTAACCGATAGCCCGTTTTCATAGTAGGTCCTCCGTTCTTGCTGTAGACGATGAGAACTGACGTGTCGCACGGACGGAGCAGGATCGCAGGGGGTTAGAAGGGAAAACGGATGCCCAGCTGGACCTCGTTTGGGATGAGGTGCGGTCCAAACAGGCTCCTCAGTCCGGCATTGGTGTAGCCGGAAGAAGACGAGAAAGATGGCGAAGCATGCAGGGAACGATCAAACTCCGTGAGATAGCCGCCCCCAAACCCTGCGCCGATATAGGGCATCAGCTTCGTCCCTCCCACCGAAATCTGTTTCGACAGGCTCGGGACGGGCCTCAGGAATCCCGCACTTTCCTCTGGCACGGATGCGGACGGCTGCCCCGTTGTCGCCTCCGTGACCATGACAGCACCCGAAGATGCCGTGATGCTGGAGATTGCCGGCCCGATCGCTGAACCTCCATTTTCAGTTGGGCCCGCATAGGAAAGCGACCAGCACACACTGAGGCCGATCGCGGCGCTGATTCCCAAGCACAATCTCATGATCAGGCGGTGATGCATATGCCTTGTAACCTTAACAACCAGTCCGGCACCTGGTCAAGAAACCACACACCCAAAAACTAGCCACTCACGGCCGTCGGATTTGACGGCCAGGGCAGCCGCGTTCAGCTGGCCTTCTGACCTCTGGCGGCCTCGCTTCCGACATACTCTATTTTCTTGGCCAGTCGGGCTCGCCAGGATATCGTAGGCGCTGCGCACCGATGAGACGGAGACGTGAGATCCTTTATGCGATCCTATGACATGGTGGTCGTCGGCAGTGGACCAGCCGGCCAGAAAGCCGCAGTCCAAGCGGCGAAACTGTCCAAACGCGTGGTCATCATCGAGAAAGCGCGACACCTCGGTGGAACCTCGCTCAATACGGGCACCTTACCCAGCAAGACCCTCAAGGATACGATCGAGTATATTCATGGCTTAGGACGGCGAGGATTGCACCAGCTAGGCGCAGCGCTCACCAAGCAGCTCACGCTCCCAGACCTGATGATACGCAAAGACCAGGTCATCGAGACCGAAGTGGCCGTGATCACCAACCAGCTACAGCGTAACGGCATCGAGATCATCCAGGGCACGGCTAGCTTTGTCGATCCCCATACCTTGAGCGTGGAGAGATCGGATGGACCTATCGATCACGTCCAGGCCTCAGTCATCGTCCTAGCCACGGGGTCACGGCCACGCCGCCCCACGGAGATCCCCTTCGACGACGTCACCGTGTGCGATTCCGACTCATTTCTCCGCACGACCAAGAACCCTACCAGTATCATCGTCCTCGGAGGCGGTGTCATCGGAACAGAGTATGCGTCGATGTTGGCCGCCTTTGGAATCAAGGTCACCCTCATCGACCGGCGAACTCAGCTGTTGCGGTTCCTGGACCAGGAAATTGCGCAGGCGTTGGACTCCCAGATGCTGCAGAATGGGGTCGCGATCCGACTTGGACAAGAGCATCTTGGCATCGTCGTGAATGAAGCCGGGCGCCCAACGATCCAACTTCACGATGGCGAAACAGTGACCGCCGACATGCTGCTCTACACCATGGGGCGGATCGGGAATACGGACGCGTTGAACCTCCCCGTAATCGGCCTCTCGACTGACCAGCAAGGGCAGCTCTCCGTCAACAGCCAATACCAAACGGCCATTCCCCATATCTATGCGACGGGTGATGTCATTGGATTTCCCGCGCTCGCCGCGACGGCCATGGAACAAGGCCGCCTCGCTGCCTGCCATGCCTTTCAGGTGTCCGAGTCGCACGACATCAAGGTGATTCCCTACGGCATCTACAGCATTCCTGAGGTTTCAATGGTGGGGAAAACTGAGGAAGAGCTCGCCGCTGCCGGCGTCCCACACGTCACCGGAAGAGCTTTCTTTAGGGAAATGGCGAGAGGCCATATCAGTGGCGAGCTCCACGGTCTCTTGAAAGTGGTCTTTCACCGCGACACGCACAGGCTCCTGGGCGTCCACATCATCGGCCAGGGAGCCACTGAACTCATTCACATCGGCCAATCGGTCCTGACCTATGGAGGAACGGTGGAGTACTTCGTCCACAACGTCTTCAACTACCCCACGATGGCCGAATGCTACCGCACCGCGGCCCTCGACGGGCTGAATCGGTTACATCGCCAGTCCCCTCCGCAGTGAACAGATACGAAGGTGCCCTCAGCAAACCACAGCCAGGCACACCACCTCCAGCAGAAAAAGACCTGTTGAATTCGCCCCACACATTTGCGCATACTTGCAAGCGGGCTATACTTATTGTGTACTCTTGGGCGTCATGATCGACGTGGAGTCGTAATCATGAATCCTCTCCCGACCATCGTCCTCTTGTCCCCAAGTAATCTTCCGGCAAAAACACCCACCAACGGTCTCCGTCTGGAGATCGGCTGCCATAGGAGGTCCCAGATGCCCATTCCACGGACGCTTAAAACTCATCTTGACCGTGAGCATGTTCATTACGATGTCTTGCCTCACTCACAAATGTTCCGAGCGGCTGCCGTCGCTCAGACGCTCCATGTATCAGAGCAAGAGATGGCAAAGGTGGTGATCGTGAAAGTGAAGGAGCGATTTGTCACGACGGTGCTGCCGGCGACAGCGAAAGTGGACGTGCAGCGTCTACGGAAGATTTTCGGAACCCACCGCGTTCGGCTCGCAACTGAAGAAGAAATTTCACACCTCTTCCCCGACTGCGAGGTCGGCGCCATGCCGCCTCTCGGCACACTCTATGGGCTTCCGGTGTATGTCGATCGGTCACTCACTGGCGACGAGCAAATCGTGTTTGAAGGGGGCACCCACTCAGAGGCGATCCGCATGCGCTACTGGGATTTTGCCGCGTTGGTGTTTCCCGTGGTCGCTGAGTTCAACCGTCCGCCAATGGCGACCTGTTGACGGAATGAGCTCAGTAGACCGCTAATTCCTCTGTTCTCGCCCTCTGCCAGTACCCGTGGTCAGCTGTTCACCTCCCGCGTGAACAACTGACCCAACTCAAGAGTCAACCACTGCCTTCACCCAAGGAACACGCTTTAGGCTTTTTGTGCTCAAAGCTGCTAGGATGGGACCTGTGCCAGTCGAAGTGTGCCACCCTGTTGCGAAAGGAACCCCATGGTCAAGAGCTCACAACTCATAGCGGTCTGTATCGTCGCCTCACTCATCGGCCTCCCGACCCTCTCGTTTGCAAAGGCCCGCGGGGGATCAGGCGGAGGATTTTCAAGCGGCTCACGAGGTGGGGGCTACGGAAGCATGGGCAGCCGTGGATCCCGCACCTATCAAGACAACGGCGCGAAGCCGATTGAACAGTCCACCACCGCCAAGCCGTCGACGGCCCCACCGCCAAACGCCGCCAACAGCCCCATGGGCCAGCCTGCTCCAGCCACATCACCGTCATGGTTGCAACGCAACCCCCTGCTCGCTGGAATCGCCGGTGGTCTGGCCGGAACCTGGATCGGGCATATGCTCTTCGGCGCGACGGAAAGCAGCGCCAAAACGACGGACACCGAAGAACCAGCTTCGTCGTCCAACTCATTCGGGCTGATCCTCCTACTTATGTTGGTCGGAGGCGGTGCGCTCTACTATTTCAAAAAATTCCGTCAGACACCTGCTCCGGTGTTCACCGGACTCTCGCGCAGCACAGCCACGAGGGGTAGCCTCCTCGATATCTCGTCCAATAACAGCAGCACCGACAGGCCGACCACTGATACGACCTACACTGTGACCGCCGAAGATAAAGCCGCCTTTCAGCAGCTGCTGGCCGATATTCAGTCCGCCTGGAGTGCGCAAGATGTGACAGGGCTACGACGCTGTCTGACGCCGGAGATGTTAAGTTATTTCAGCACCGCCTTGGCCGAGGATCACAGCCGAGGGGTGCATAATAACGTAGAAGGCTTGGAGTTGCTCAAGGGAGATGTGCGTGAAGCCTGGTCCGAAGATACAACCGACTATGCAACCGTGGACCTACGCTGGAATGCCCGTGACTATACGGTCTCCACGACAATCCCGCGCGGAGAACCAGGCTACCTGGTCGAAGGCAGCAACGAAACATCGACCGAATCGGGCGAAGTCTGGACCTTCATGCGCGTGCCTGATGGACGCTGGCTTTTGTCGGCCATCCAGCAATAATCCCCGAAGGAAGGCGGCTGACTCACGAGGTCAGCCGCCGATCCATTTCCAGACAGAGGGTGTGAGCACATAGGCCGCAGCCGAGACCAATACCCCCACCACCACACCAAGAAGTCCCGCCACGTAGAGCCCCGCAAATGGTGCCGCAAACACAACCAGAAGCATGAACAGGGCCAG
>JANPKE010000516.1:0-1941 GCA_031425875.1 Nitrospirota bacterium | reverse complement strand
ATCCGGAAGATCATGACCGAGCTCTGGAGGCCATCGAGACGTACTTGAGTGGAAGGGAATCTCAGCTCGAGCTCGAGCACCGCCTTCGCCATAAGGATGGATCGTATCGATGGATCCTTGCCCGAGGCACGATGATCAAGAATGAGGCGGAGTTGTCTTCCCGCATGGTCGGCATCCATCTTGATGTGACCGACCGAAAGATGGCGGAAGAGGTGCTTCGCCAGGCCAAGGAAGCGGCTGAAGCCGCAAGTCGAGCCAAGAGTCAGTTTCTAGCAAACATGAGCCACGAAATTCGGACGCCGATGAACGGAGTCCTTGGTATGGCGGAACTCTTGCTCCGATGCGCGCTCGGCGACAAAGAGCGTCATTTGACGGAATCCATCCATCGCTCCGGCACGGTGCTCCTTGCCCTCATCAACGGTATCTTGGACTTCTCGAAAATCGAGGCCGGGAAGTTACAGCTGGAGACAATCCCTTTTGAGATTCGTCGGACGATTCAGGACGCGGTTGATCTGGCGATGCCTGAAGCGCAGAAGAAGCACCTGAAGCTCTCGTGGCATGTGGCCAGTGATATTCCGGCCTACCTGCTCGGTGATCCGATGCGACTGAGACAAATCATCGTCAATCTGGTCGGCAACGCAGTCAAGTTTACAGAGCAGGGCGTCATCGAGGTGGTTGTGTCCATAGAGAGTCAGCAAGGGGAGCTGTATGGATTGTCGGTCATGGTACGAGACACAGGTATCGGCATCTCCCCTGAGGCTCAGGCTCATCTCTTTGCTGCGTTTTCCCAAGCCGATGGCTCAACGACCAGGAAATATGGTGGGACCGGCTTGGGGCTGGCAATCGTCAAGCAACTCGTTACTCTCATGGGTGGACAGGTCGAGCTCCAAAGTGCTCCGGGCGAAGGATCCACATTCACGTTTAGCGCCTATTTCCAACAATGCGACCATGTTCAGAGGTTGCAGCCACTCTCCGCCGAGGAAAGCGGAATCGACGCTGAACCATTTGCCCATCACGTGGAAGGATCAGAGCAGGTTCGCATTCTGCTGGTTGAAGACAACCCAGTGAACCGAGAAGTCGCCTGCGGCATGCTGGAAACGTTCAACCTCCGGATTGATACGGCTGAGAACGGGCGAGAAGCAGTCGCTGCGGTGGAGAGTGCAGAGTACGCGCTCATCTTCATGGATTGTCAAATGCCCGAGATGGATGGGTTTGAAACGACCAGTTTCATTCGCGCCAGTACGAAATCGCCTTTCGTAAAGATCCCGATCATCGCGATGACGGCGAATGCCTTGAAAGGCGACCGCGAAAAGTGCTTAGCGGTAGGGATGAATGATTATGTCTCGAAACCAGTTCGCATCGATGCATTAGGGGCCGCGATCGAAAAATGTCTGGTTGAAGTAAACTCGAAATTGCAAGCCGCCTGAGATCTAGGTATCAACACTGTTAACGATCTTACAGAGCACGATAGATTAAGGCGCTGACGGCCAAAGGCGGCGCTCTGCCTCTTCTAGCCTGAGATTAAATGACTTAAAAATTTTTAGACGTTCACGACTTAACTTGGGATCGATACACGACTCTTCATCGAGCCACTCAAGGATTAGAAAATCTGCATTTTTAGAAGCGCTTTCATAGTCTTTCCTGGCGATAGAGCAGTCCTCTAGCGAGGCATTGACCAAGATCAACTGCCTTTGGACTGCGAACGAAAGTTGCGGGCTTCGACGTGGGACGTGCAAAACCTGAGTCCATGATCTTAGAAGATCGTTTCGCTCGATATGTAATTTCCTTAGATCGTTCACCTGGAAATGACAGTCCCCTTTTGCATTTGAAGATCCTGTCAGAAATAACAAGAGAAGAATGAGGCTACAGAACCGCATTCTTCTGATTCGGGACTTTTACTCGGTGACTTGAATGTAGGTTCCCACACAAACTCTTGAACAT
>JANPKE010000515.1:0-6006 GCA_031425875.1 Nitrospirota bacterium | reverse complement strand
GTCACAATGCCCTCGATGCCGAAACTCAGCAATGCGCGTGATAAGATCTCGGACTGTGCCTTGAGTTCCTCATCCGACATCCGATCCATAGGCCCAGAGGGATCACTTAACAGAATCTCCGCGTCAGGGAGCTGATAGTTTTCGGACTCAGCTGTTGAAAGAACCACTTCCGACTCAGTCGTTTGCGTGTCCCATGTTGGGATTGCGACAGGAAATGGCTGGATGATCGGACCTGGAGGAGTCTGGGTTGGGGTCAGTTCCAACTGCTCGATCCCATCAGTCACTGACTCCTCTCCTCGAGTGACGGCCGCTGACTTGAACGACCTGGCTCGTAACCGTCGATTGCCGACCTCTCTCTCGACCTCAATAGATCGCTCCGGCATCACTGCGGACACCCCTTCGCGGAGAGTGGCCCAATGTTCCGGCATCCGACGCACGGCTTCCGCCAAGGACAGAGGGGTTGTCAACAAAAGTGAGACCAGGAATCCTGTGATGACCAGAATATGGGCCCCGGTTCCGGCAAAGACGGCGCGGAGTCCCTCGGCGATGGTCTGACCAACGACACCACCGCCCATCCCTCGTGAAATCATCCCGCTGGTCAGGGTCGGAACCCCCGTCGTTTCAAGATGCAGAAAGGCGCTCAAGAAGAAGACGGCGGCTAAGGAGCTGGCGGCCGTCCGCAGCGTGAGACTCACCGGAACCTGAGAGAAACATCGAACTCCCAATCGCCCCAGCAGCACAGGAAAGAGATAGGCCGCTCCACCGATACCAAAAAAGAACCCACCGGCCAACAACGCGCCGAACGAACCAATGAGATTGCGTGGCGGATCGGCATCCGGCACACCAGTCGCCAGCATCTTCGCCTCTCCTGGCACAAACGACAGAAGGCTCAAGAGCATCAGCAGACTCAGCGCGATCAAGATCACGCCGATCACTTCTCGCTGAATATGAGAAGGGGGAGATGGGGCGCGGCGGGCTTCGCCCCGCTTCGCCGAGGTGGTGGCACCCATAGGACGAATGCTAACACAGGGGCAGGGTCATTTCAAACGAACACGCATCTGAATCACCGGCAGCCCTAGCGTGCCTGTCAAACCAATCGACGCGTCACAATGGAGCCGATGGCGCTGTGTGCCGAATGATCTTGCCTTCCACCAGATAGACGACCAACTCGGCGATGTTGGTGGCATGATCGGCCACTCGCTCGAGCGACTTGGCGATAAAGCTCAACCGGATGGCACGTGAAATCGTATGCGGATTTTCCATCATGAACGAGAGCAGCTCACGAAACAACTGTTCCATGAGATCATCGACGAAGTCATCATCCCCGATTACTTTCCTGGCCAGAATGGCATCTTCCTTGACGAACGCATCGATACTTTCCTTCACCATCACCCGCGCGAGGCTCCCCATCCGCGGGATATCGATGTAGGGCTTGAGTTGAGGCTCTTCGTTCAGTTCGATCGCGCGCTCAGAGATACTTTCTGCCAGGTCACTGATACGTTCGAGCTCAGTGGACAGTTTCATGGCTGTCGTCACCAACCGAAGATCGCGCGCCGCCGGCTGGTGGAGTGCCAACAACTCAATGCAGGCTTCGTCGATCTCCACATCCATTGCATTCACTTTGTGGTCTCGTTCGATCACGCGGCAGGCCAGGGCTGCGTCTCGCGTGACCAATGCGGTCAGCGACTTATCGATTTGGTCTTCTGTGAGACTGGCCATTCGCACCAGCTTTGTCTTAAGGTCGGCAAGTTCTTCGTCGAAATGTCGGTGTTGAGTCATAGCGTCACCCGAATCGTCCAGTGATGTAATCTTCTGTCTGCTTCTTCGAAGGGTTCGTGAACAGCTGCTTCGTGAGACCATACTCAACCAACTGGCCGAGGTACATGAACGCGGTCCGATCCGACACCCGGGCCGCTTGCTGCATGTTGTGCGTTACAATGACGATCGTCAACTCTTTCTTCAACGAAAACAGCAACTCTTCGATGATGCCGGTAGCGATCGGATCTAAGGCGGAGCAGGGTTCATCCATCAAGAGCACATCCGGCTTGACGGCAAGGGCCCGTGCGATGCAGAGGCGCTGTTGCTGACCGCCGGACAGGCCGAGTGCGCTCTTGTGGAGTCGGTCCTTCACTTCCTCCCATAAGCCAGCTCCTCGAAGACTTCGCTCGACGATCTCTTCCAACACCATCCGATTCTTCAGGCCTTGCAGCCGCGGTCCGTACGCAACATTTTCATGGATCGATTTGGGGAACGGATTTGATTTTTGAAACACCATGCCCACCCGTTTCCGAAGATCAGTGATATCGATCAACGGATGAAAGATGTCGACGTCGTCGATGAGGATATTTCCTTCATGCCGCGCACCTTCGATGAGGTCATTCAAGCGATTCATGCATCGCAGCAAGGTAGATTTCCCGCATCCGGATGGCCCAATGAAGGCAGTCACTTGCTTTTCTGGAATATCCAAATCAACCTTGAACAGGGCCTGGACCGGCCCATAGAAAAAGTTGAAGCCCTGTACCAGAAGCTTTGGCTTCCCCTGAGCACCGGGCTGAGGCATCACGTTGGAATCATGAGGGTCCATGCTTTCCATCTCCAGCGAGGACACAACGGGTGAGAGGGTACGGACACCGGACGTCACGTCAAACTGCTGACCCAGCATATTTCCTCCTCATTCGATTTCGCAAGAGGATACCGGTGAGGTTAAGCGTCACCACCACAAGAATCAACACCAATGTGGTTACATAGACCATCGGTTTGGCAGCTTCCACATTGGGCGATTGGAACCCCACATCATAAATATGAAACCCTAAATGCATGAACTTTCGGTCCAGGTGAATAAACGGCCACGTCCAGTCGATCGGCATGGCCGGTGCCAGTTTGACGACACCGGTCAACATCAAGGGCGCCACCTCGCCCGCCGCGCGTGCCATGGCCAGGATCAGTCCGGTCAAAATGCCCGGGAGTGCCGTGGGAAGCACGACTTTCCACATCGTTTCCCATTTGGTCGCGCCCAAGCCAATCGACCCTTCTCGATACTCCCTCGGCACAGCTGCCAGTCCCTCTTCCGTCGCGACAATCACGACCGGAACGGTCAATAGCGCCAGCGTCAACGAGGCCCACAGAATTCCACCCGTGCCGAATGTCGGGGTCGGTAGCCTGTCAGAAAACCACAGGGCATCAATCGTGCCCCCGACGCCATACACGAAAAACCCCAATCCAAACACGCCAAAGACGATCGAGGGAACCCCGGCGAGATTATTGACGGCGATGCGAACGGTCCGCACGATGACTCCCTGGCGGGCATACTCCCTGAGATACAACGCGCCGATGACACCAAAGGGGGTTACGACGAAGCTCATGATCATCACCATCAGAACCGTGCCGAAAATGGCTGGGAAGATCCCACCCTCCGTGTTGGCTTCTCGTGGCTCTGTGGTCAGCACCATCCAGAGGTTGCCCGCATAGACCCACACCTTCTCCAACTTCGAAAGGTCGTTCGGGCGCAAGACTCGCATGACTTGGCCAAGCGCAATGGACTTTTCTCTGCCATTGGCATCGGCAACGAGCACCATGTACATGCTCTCGGCCTCACTCGATTCCGCCTGTCGAAGCAGGGCCGGCAGAGACTGCCATACGGCCTCCGAGCCTTCAGCCACAGTCTGGTCTTCCTTGGCCAACGTCCGCAGCCGTCCATAGAAGTTCCCCCACTCGCGCCGCTCCACCATCACGAGATCGGCCGGCGTGGTTCGTTCGACGATCTGATTGGTGTCGATCCACCGATAGTCGAGCCCGTACAAATCGCGATTACCGATCTTCATCTTGATGCGCGGGATTCCCTTCGGACTGACTTCTTCGCCGGCCAACTGCCCGATCACATGTTTTCCATCTTTCAGGGTCAATTCGACGAGATCAGCTGGCCAGAAATACCCGAATCCATTGATGAGGATGAGCACCAGGAGCCCACCGATCATGAGCAGCGACATGGAAAGCCCCGCCCCGCAGCTCCAAATGAAGAGCTCACCGCTTGCCATGAAATGTTTGAGCCACAGTTTCATCGAATCACTCGTGTACCAGCTAAGAAAAACCAAGCCGACTAAAATTGACTATATTTCTCCCTCAGTCGCTGTCGAACCAGTTCCGCGACCGTATTGAGCAGAAAGGTCGCAATAAAGAGGAGCAAGCCCGCTAAAAACAGTGTGCGATACAAGGTCCCGCCATGCGGCGCTTCAGGGATCTCCACGGCGATATTTGCGGACAGGGTTCGAAACCCGTTGAAGAGGCTCCAATCGATAATCGGCGTATTGCCGGTTGCCATCAGCACGATCATGGTCTCGCCAACCGCCCGACCGAACCCGATCATCAACGCCGAGAAGATGCCTGGACTAGCCGAGATCAGGACGAGATGGGTGAGCGTTTGCCACCGCGTGGCCCCGAGAGCCAAGGACCCGGCGATCAGATTCTTTGGCACATTGGAGAGTGCTTCTTCAGAAATGCTGTAGATGATGGGAATGATGGCAAATCCCATGGCCACACCGACCACGATGGCGTTGCGCTGGTCATAATTCAGACCGAGATGGGCCTGGAGCCACGGTTTAAAATGACCATCGAACAAGAAGGACTCCCACCACGCGTTGGTCTCAAAGCACCCCCAGACCACGGCGGCGATGATCGGCATCATGAGCAGCGCCTCGGTTCCAGGCCGCACACGATTCTTGAGGGAGGCCGGGAGCAAGAGAAAGAGTCCGGTGGACAAGGCAATGACTAAGGGCATCACCAAGAGCATCCCCGTCATGGCGGGAAAGTTCCGCTCCAGGACCGGTGCAAACCAGAGGCCGGCCAGAAATCCAAGCACCACAGTGGGCAGCGCTGCCATGATTTCAATCGTGGGCTTGATCTTGGCCCGGAGATCCGGATGCATAAACATGGCAGTGTAGATGGCGGCCAATACCGCCAACGGAACCGCCAGGAGTACGGCATAGATGGTGCCTTTAATGGTTCCAAAGATCAGCGGGGTCAAGCTGAACTTGGCTTCAAAATCGTCCGACCCACTCGAGGATTGCCAGACAAGTTCCGGCCGATCATACCCCTCGTACATCACGGGGGAGAACAAGGTAGCCAAGGTGATTTCTGGGTAGGGATTCGAAATGTCATAATGCACCAGGCGGTCATTTTCGGCGAGACCGACTAGGCCATCAGCCTTGGGAGAAAAATAGGTGCTGCGGAGCGCCCCTTGTTGTGGAGTAAATGTCAGCAACGTTTGTGCGGACGTCGAATGGTGCAGACGGATTTCTCCCCCGGCATCGGTCGTGATAAATCCCTTATCGCGCTGGGAAATCGTGATGTCGGTGACCGCACTCTGATGAGGGGCGAACCGATGGATACGCGTCATATGGGTTGTATTCGTCGCAGCATGTTCTCGCACGGGCATCCACACAGCAATCTGCCCGGACGCATCGCCGACCACAAGGCTCCGGTCACTCATCAAATAGCTCAGCGCGGTAATTGCCTGACTTCCTTCAGACGCCTGGGTCGTATCAACCAGACTAGGCTTCGCCGGTTCCCGGAGATCAAAATGATAGACCTTGCCCTCTTCCGTCCCGACCGCGAGAAGCTCTGCCCGGCCCGCGAGTGTGATCGCCGTCACCCGACCGGGGATGTTGGGTGTCAGATCGACCTGCGTGATCGACGCCGCAGCGGTTCCATCGGGACGAGATGCGGTCCGGCTTGTGGTGAGCCAAAGATGCCGGTCTTGAAGCAGCGCGGCAATCCGAACGTCGGAGTCCGTGCTCTGGTTGGCCATCTCGGTGATGGCTTGTGGATTCGGTGCGGCAGCCTGCGGAGTCCCGACCACGACGGTAGGAGCAATCGAACGTTTGTCCCCTTTAAAGTCCTGCGTGAATTCGATCGCCACGGGGATGACGCGACCGTCCTCCGTGCCCATGGCGAGAGAGTGCCCCTTCCCGAGCGCCCGCGCGAGCGCTGTGACCGACCCGTTCGGCAACA
>JANPKE010000514.1:0-4505 GCA_031425875.1 Nitrospirota bacterium | reverse complement strand
GCACCTTCCCTTCACCCGCATTGTACGCTGCCATGGCCAAAGGCCACGCACCGAATAAATCGTAGAGGTCTCGTAGATACCGCGCCGCGGCCACGGTAGATTTGATAGGGTCGCGTCGTTCGTCAACGTAATGATCGATCCGCAACCCATAGAGTAGCCCGGTCCCTCTCATGAACTGCCATGGACCCGTGGCTTTTGCCCGTGAATAGGCGTACGGGTTAAAGCCGCTCTCTACCAGGGAAAGATTCACAAGGTCGCTCGGAAGATCGAACTCGGCAAAAATGTTTTCGACCAGCGGGCGATAGCGGCTGAAGCGCAAGAGCCATTGTTCAAACCGATTTCGAATGGAGGTATTGAAAAAATGAATATGGCTTTGCACGGTCTGATCGATGACGACGGGAATGTTGTAAGCGGTGGCCTGATTGTCAGTACTTGTGGTGCCCTGGGGCTTTTGAGCGGTTGTCTCTTCTAGCTCCTCGGGCTTGTCCTCGGTTGACGATAAATCAGAGGGGGAGAGCGTCAGTTCAGGCTCCAACGGGACGAGATTCGGATCGACGTCGTCGTCCTCCTGCTGGGATTCCATAACGGGAGTGGAAAGAATGCTTGAAGGAATACTAGGGGGAATACCGTCAGCCCAACTCCCAGATGGGTGTATCAACGTACTTGTGCCGAAAACCCACAAGGCAACGGCCGTTGCCTTGGTGATCGAGAGGGGAGATCGCTTAGACATCATGAGCTGCATCTGTGAAGTGAGCCTATCGACCCATTGCAGACTTGTCAAGAAATTGAGCGGGTGAGACGCTGGCTTTTATCTTTCATGTCGGGGCGAGACATGACGGTGATGTGGGCGAGTCTGAAGATGTTCCATCGCGTCGTCGCAAGAGGAAAAATCCTGATGTGGGCTTCGTTTGCGCGGGCCGATTTCTTGACAGCCTCCCGGCGCAAATGATAGCGTACCGCCTCTCCTAGTGGTATCCCACCAGAATTGCAAATTGTGAAGGAGGATCGATCGATGTTGAAGCGGTATCTCTTGGCTCCAGGCCCAACGCCCGTTCCCCCGGAAGTGTTGCTGGCGATGGCTCGTCCGATGATCCATCATCGCGCGCCTGAGTTTGATCCGATCTTCGCGGAGGTTCGCGAAGGACTGAAGTGGCTATTTCAAACGCGGAACGATGTCCTAATGTTGGCGGCGTCCGGTACGGGGGGTATGGAAGGGGCCGTGTCGAACTTTTTGTCACCCGGCGACAAGGCGCTGTATGTCAACGGAGGCAAGTTTGGCGAACGCTGGGGCAAACTCTGTAAAACTTTTGGCGTGCAGGCGAGCGAGATCAAGGTCGAGTGGGGACAGGCGGTCGATCCGCAACAGATAGCCGATGCCCTGAAGAAGGATCCTTCGATCAAGGCGGTGTATGTCCAGGCCAGCGAGACGTCGACGGGGGTTTCCCATGACGTCAAGGCACTGGGTGGTATCATTAAAGGCCATGAGAATACCATCTTGGTGGTCGATGCCATTACGGCGCTTGGCGTCTTTGACATCAAGACTGACGCTTGGGGATTGGATGTCGTGATTACAGGCTCCCAGAAGGCCTTGATGCTCCCACCCGGTATGGCGTTTGTCAGTGTCAGTGAGAAGGCGTGGGCCTTGGCCGATAAGGCGAAAAATGCCGCCTTCTATTTTAACTTCAAAAAAGAGCATGAAACTCAAACCAAGAACCAAACTGCCTGGACCCCAACGGTCTCCCTCATCGTTGGACTTCAAGAGGTGTTCCGAATAATGAAGGCGGAGGGGCTGGAAAACATGTTTGCACGGCAGGGTCGGCTGGCTCTGGCGATGCGAGAAGGGGTGAAGGCCGCTGGGATGGCGCTGTTCGCGAAGGAATCGCCGAGCGATGCCTTGACGGCGGTCTGTGCTCCTGATGGAATTGATGGACAGGCTATCTATAAGAATCTCCGTGTGCAATACGGCATGACGGCGGCTGGCGGCCAGGATCACCTGAAGGGGAAGATCTTTCGACTGTCTCACATGGGGTATGCGGATTCGTTTGATGTGATCGCCGCATTGGCCGCGACCGAAATGGTCCTGAAAGGGCTCGGTCATTCCGTGAAGCTGGGAAGCGGTGTCGGAAAAGCGCAAGAAATCTTAATGGCAAAGTAATCACGGCGAGGATGTATATGGCCGCAGCGGGAATGAAGATTCTGATCAGTGACAGCCTGTCGAAACAGGGCGTTGAGGCGCTTGAGAAGGCAGGATTCACCGTGGTGGTGAAGTCAAAAATGCCGAAGGACGAGCTGTTCAAGGAAATCAAGGACGCCGACGGGCTCATTGTTCGATCTGGCACCAAGGTGACGGCGGAACTGATTGCAGCAGCAGAGAAACTCAAGGTCGTCGGAAGGGCCGGGTCCGGCCTGGATAATGTCGACACGCCTGCCGCGACCCGTCGCGGCATCGTCGTCATGAACACGCCGGGAGGCAACACCGTCACCACGGCTGAACATACGATGTCGATGATCTGTGCGATGAGTCGGCGCATTCCCCAAGCCACCGCGTCGGTGAAGGCGGGCAAATGGGAAAAAGACAAATTTATGGGCGTCGAGCTCTACAATAAGGTGCTCGGCATCATCGGGGCAGGACAGATTGGCAGTCACCTGACCAAGATGGCCCAGGGGATTGGCATGAGCGTCGTCGCGTTTGACCCGTACTTGGCGCCTGAGCGGGCCGAGCGAATGGGCGTGACGATGCTGGACCTCGAAGAACTATTCCGGCGGGCGGACGTTATTTCAGTCCATACGCCACTGACCCCGGAGACACGTGGGATCATCAACGCGCAGGCCATCGCTAAGATGAAACCCGGCGTGCTCATCGCAAATTGCGCCCGAGGCGGCATCATCAATGAACAGGATTTATGCGAAGCCTTGAAAACCAAGCGCGTCGCCGCCGCCGCCTTCGACGTGTTTGAAGAGGAGCCGGTCAAGCCTGACAATCCGCTCCTCGCCTTGGATAACTTCATCTGCACTCCGCATATCGGAGCCCAAACGATCGAGGCTCAGGAAAACGTTGCGATCGGAATTGCGGAGCAGATTGTCGACTACTTTACCAAGGGAGTGGCGAAGGGGGCCGTCAATATTCCGTCGGTCGCTCCGGAATTGTTGCCTCGGTTGCAACCATTCCTGACGCTGGCTGAAAAGCTTGGCGCGCTTCAGGCTCAACTTGTTCAAGGGGGAATCGAACGAGTGACGGTGGAATACAGCGGGGAGGTCACCACGCTCTCCATCGCACCTTTGACCATCGCCGTCTTAAAAGGCCTGCTCAGTCCGATCATGGAACATCCGGTGAACTATGTGAATGCCCCGATTGTGGCGAAGGAGCGGGGTATTGAAGTCAAAGAAATCAAGAGCACGGATGCCGGGGATTTCACGAGCTTGATCCGGGTTCGGGTTGAGGCCGGCAAGGTTTCACATCAAGTCGCAGGGACGCTGTATCATAAAAAAGATGCCCGTGTGACGGAGATCGAGCAATTTAAAGTTGAAGTGGTACCAGAAGGGCATATGTTGTTGATTCATAATGTTGATCGACCAGGGGTCATCGGGATGGTTGGTAAGGTCCTAGGGGATCATGGCATCAATATCTTACGGATGCAGTGTGCCTTGGAGAAGCGAGGGGGGGATGCGTTGCTGATCATCGGGTCTGATACGGAATTCCCATCTGCGGTCCTGGATCAGATCCGTTCCAGCTCGAATATTCTGTCCGTCAAGGTCGCCAACCTTTTATAACGGTTCTCGCGACCAGGTACTTATGGCCTCTGCTCCTCCGGTGCGTAGGACTTCTTTGAGGCAGCCCCCTTCTTTGCGCGAGCACTCATTGGTTCCGGTCGGGATGGCCACCATCCTGCCGGAGGCCGCCCGCCAGGTTCGGCACCTGGAAGCTGAATTGCTGGCGTCCTGTCATCGTTTTGGGTACGACGAGATTATCCTTCCGACGTTCGAGTACCTCGATGTGTTGGCACCGGGCCTCGAGCCGACGTTATTAGAGAACTCCTATAAGATCGTCGATCGGACGACCGGTCGTATTCTGTTGTTGCGGCCCGACGTCACGGCGCAGATTGCCCGTTCGGTGGCGATGGGCATGGTGGGCACGCACTTTCCGTTGCGCCTGTCGTACCGGGCGACCGTCTTTCGGTATGAACCGGAACATGCCGGCCGAGATCGGGAAATTTTTCAGGTCGGTGCCGAGTTGATCGGGGCTGATGATGCTTCGGCCGATTGTGAAATCATCATCCTGTTGATCGAGTGCCTACGGCAGGTGGGATTGCACTCATTTAAGATTTCACTAGGGCATGTCGGGTTTTTTAAGGGGCTCCTCATCCGTGCAGGACTGTCGCCAGAAGGGCAGAAGCGGGCCGAACAAGCAGCGGCAAGAAGAGATCTACCGAGGCTGGGAGAGATCCTGTCGCAGGAGCGAGTGACCAAACGGTCAGCGCACAGAATTTTGGACGTGCTGGAGCTGT
>JANPKE010000513.1:0-3001 GCA_031425875.1 Nitrospirota bacterium | reverse complement strand
ATCGGCAGTAAGATCGTTGCGCGTGAGACCATTGGCGCGATGAAGAAGAATGTGCTGGCAAAATGCTATGGTGGCGATATTACGAGGAAGCGCAAGTTGCTGGAAAAACAGAAGGAAGGAAAGAAGCGCATGAAAGCGGTCGGCAGCGTTGAGGTCCCGCAGGAAGCGTTCCTAGCGATCTTGAAGGTTGGAGACGAATGAGCCTCGATCAGAATCCGAGAAATATGGATAAGTTGCCAGGCGCTCCGCGTGGGGGAGGAGACAAGGCCGCGCTCACGGAGGCCAAACTTGCCGACAACACAGACCAATCGGGGCGGAAGTCTCTCGTCCGGGAATATGCGGAAGCGATCATCGTGGCGATGCTCCTGGCATTTGCCATCCGCGTGTTCGTCGTGCAGGCATTTAAGATTCCCTCAGGATCAATGATTCCGACCTTGCAAATCGGTGATCATATTTTGGTCAGTAAACTGTCCTATGGCCTGCAGTGGCCTACGGACTGCAAGGTGCTATGGAGTTTCCCACCGCTCAATTGCTACACGTCCGAAACGGTTGTGACGTTCGGCAAGCCGCAGCGGGGCGACATCATTGTGTTTCGGTTTCCCGAGGATGAAGAGAAAGATTTCATCAAGCGCATTGTCGGGCTGCCGGGGGATACCGTCCAGCTTAAGAATAAGGGCGTCCTTGTGAACGGCCAGCCACTCGACGATAAGGCCTTTACGCAACGAATCGACCCCGGCGTCATCGACGGCACAATCAACCCCCGCGATAATTTTGGACCGGTGACGGTTCCAGAGGGATCGTACTTCGTGATGGGCGACAATCGCGACCAAAGTCTGGACAGTCGGTTCTGGGGCTATGTGCGCGAAGAAAAGATCCGCGGTAAAGCGTTCCGTATCTATTGGTCATGGAACGGGCAGGGAAATTGGACGGAGTGGGTCAGATGGGAACGATTCGGAAAAGCGATTCAGTAACGAAACGCAGTGTCGCGTCTCCTCCGAGTGCAGATTCGAATGGGAAGGGTGACGCGTCGTCGCCCAAGGGGCTCCGACAGTATCTTCAGCGATTTCCACAGGCATCGATCCTTGTTGTCGGCGACCTCATTCTCGATCACTATGTGATGGGACGGGTCAGCCGGATTTCCCCCGAAGCTCCAGTTCCGGTGGTTCATGTCGAGTCGGAATCCATCCGGCTTGGTGGGGCGGCGAATGTGTTCAACAATATCTTGGCGCTTGGAGGAAAGGCCGACCTCTGTGGTGTGATCGGGTCGGATGAAAGCGGGCGCCTGTTGATGAAGGAGCTCGGCAACAAACGATCAAGCCGCGGGGGGGTGGTGATCGATCATGATCGCCCGACGACCAGAAAAAGTCGCGTGATCGCGCATAACCAGCAGATTGTGCGGTATGACATCGAGGGGCGGAGCGAACTGAAAGTCGCGCTGCGGCAAAAGATTCTCCGATATGTGGAGTCACGGATTCGGGAGTTGTCCTGTATCGTGGTCTCGGACTATGCCAAGGGAGTCGTGTCGTCGGCACTCATGTCCGATCTCATACGACTTGCTGCGTTGCGGAAGGTTCCGGTCATAGTCGATCCGAAGGTCGAACATTTCAGCTACTATAAAGGCGTCACCGTGCTGACGCCGAATCACCTTGAGGCGGCTCAAGCCTCAGGGTTGCACGGCGACGGTGACCAGACAATCGACGAAGCCGGCGCGATGATTCGGCAGCGTCTCGGGTGTCAGTCCGTCCTGATTACACGCGGTGAAAAAGGTATGAGCTTGTATGAGCGCAACGGCGCGTCGTGGCATTTGCCGACGAAGGCTCGGCAGGTCTACGACGTCACCGGTGCAGGAGATACGGTCATCGGAACCTTGGCGCTGGCCCTGTCGGCTGGGGCAAGCATCAAGACAGGCGCGGTCATGGCGAACTATGCGGCCGGAATCGTGGTGGGCATGGTCGGTACCGCGACCGTTTCACCGAAACAGCTGTCCGAGGCGTTTGGAGATGAATAAGGGTTCAGAGTCTGTCACGGTTGTGATTCCAGCTCGATATGGTTCGTCACGGTTCCCGGGCAAGCCGCTCGTCGAGCTGAACGGGAAGCCGATGATTCAACATGTCTATGAGCGGGCGGTGGCCTGCCGCTCGGTTTCGAGCGTGCTGGTTGCGACCGATGATGAGCGTATCAAACAGGCTGTCGAAGCGTTTGGTGGACGTGTGGTCCTTGTCGCCGGTGACTATCGGACCGGGACAGACCGTGTTGCGGCAGTTGCCCGCATGTTTGCGGGAGAGTACTTTTTGGACTTACAGGGCGATGAGATTCCACTGAACTCCGAGTTGTTGACCGATCTTATTGAGCCGTTTCTTGAAAGTGGCGTCGGCATAGGGACACTGAAGCGGGTCATGGACCCTAGAGAGGATCTGCACAATTCCGCAGTGGTCAAAGTTGTCACTGATGTCCGCGGCGACGCGCTCTACTTTTCACGAGCTCCGATCCCGTTCGTTCGTGACGATTCGGAACGGGAGGCGATTGGAGGACTCCACTATATCCATCTGGGATTATATATCTATACGAAAGAGACCTTGCTTCGATTCGCGGCCTTACCGACCAGTCGTTTGGAAGATGCCGAAAAGCTGGAACAGCTCCGTGCGTTGGATCATGGGATTCCCATCCGTGTGTGGGAAACCAAACATGCCTCGCTGCGGGTCGATCGTCCGGAGGATGTGCCAGATGTCGCGGAGCGACTGCAGCAGTACGAGGTTGTCAGGCGTGAGTTGCAGAATAGCGGGGTATTTTTTAAGGGATGAGGTTCCTGTTGAGATCAGATCGATCTGACGTCCACAAGAGGGGACAGCTATGAGCAAGTTTATTTTTGTGACCGGCGGCGTGGTCTCATCGCTTGGAAAAGGACTGGCGTCGGCATCCATTGGGAACCTGCTCGAAAGCCGGGGGTTGAAGATCACCTTTTTGAAGTTGGATCCGTATATCAACGTCGACCCTGGCACGA
>JANPKE010000512.1:0-5874 GCA_031425875.1 Nitrospirota bacterium | reverse complement strand
CCCGATGTGCAGAATCAACACGAGTGGTTCCTTCCAGGTCCTCCACCCTCCCCAACGGAAAAGACGTACCACACTCGCCACCCCAGCCACGAAGAGCGCGGTTCCTGTCCACATACTTTCTGGACCAATGATCCAGCTGATGACGCTCACCAGCACAAGAATGATTGCACCTCCATCAGTCCGAGACAATACCTCAGGCAGTCTGGATACATTCCGGTCAGCCAGGTAGTCACGCGTAAAGGTGGGGGCGAGACGTCCTCCGATGATCGTCAACAACATCGTCATGACGGAGAGCGCCAGCCGTTCGGGAAGGTCTGTCGGCATGCCACGCAACGCAGCCAAATGAAAGAGAATATTGGCGCCGGCAAAAACACTGACCAGCACACCGATCGGTGCGCGATCCCAGCTGCGAGCAACGACAATCTCCCGCCAGACATAGGTGGCCAAGATAACCAAAAACGCTCCATCCACGACGGCAGCTGTCGTCGCTCCAGCCCATGGGAAAGCCATCAGGAGCCGTCCACTTAGCCACAATAGGAATAGTAATAGGAGCGGCACCCCCCTCAGCGGCATCCGATCTGTCCAGTTGGGCATGGCCGTGAGGAGAAATCCCGCGATCAACGCTGGCAAATACCCGAACAACATCTCATGGACGTGCCACTCACGCGGGGAATACAAAAAGACCGCTTGAGTCTTCCCTGCAAACAAGGCGACCCAGAGAAGGACGGATAGTGCAGCAAACAGCGCAGCACCCAGGAAGAACAGGCGAAACCCATACGATAGGAACGCCGGGCCTTCGTAGGGAGGATACGTCGGTTCGTCATCTTCCTGCTGCACGGTTGCAGCTGACTGGCCGGCCATCTGAATCTCGTTCGATGCCATAGAACTTGATTGTGGTGTGTGGGTCAGAGGCCTGTCAACCGAGGGCAAGAGTTCTATGGACGGGCCGTGAGTCTCATCCCAGGCGGTTTAGAAACCGTTTGGAGGCGGGATAAGTGCTCCAGAGCAGTTCGAGTGTGATGGATGTCAACAGGGCCGTGAGTTGTGTGGATTTCTCTTCCGTTTTGGCTACGAGATCTTGCCCCCGTAAACGTGCCCACACGTCGTGTAAGGTGGTGTGCTGTTTTGAAACTAAGGCTTTCACCTTCGTGATCCAGAACCTGGGATCTTCGGGATCCGCAACATACTGTCCTTGGCCTCGGCCGAAATGAGCAATGGCCAGATACCGGATGATGACGTCTTGGACCAGCAAATCCAGATACTCATCCGACCACGTCACCGGGGTCGGGGTACTCCCTGCCCGCCGCTCCGCCCAGGCTTCCCCTCCGAGAAATCCAAGCACGCCTCCGACCACTGCCCCGGCGACCGTGAACAGGCCCAGACTGACCCCACCCGTCGCCGCATCAAGGTGGAGCCCGGCATAGGCCCCGCTGGTCAAGGCTCCACCGATCCCGCCGATGGCGGTACCGCTGAGGGTCGCCTCGCCCTTGCCCTGCGAGCCTCGTTGTACTTCGACATGTTCCATCCTAGCCTGGATCACCCCGATCGCAGTCCCTTCCAGGCCATGCAGGGCAATGACCGCTTTCGTCGTCGCCCCAACCTCGTTCATCAAACCCTTCAAGAGGCCATCGACGGCTTGCTGTTTCTGCACCTCCATCGGTGAGCCGTCACCCCTGGTCATCACCCGCGACCTCGCGGCGCGTGACACCAGCATGGCCCACTGCTCCATCGCCGCATGGAAGACGGTCAGATTCGCGGTTTGCCAGACGGTGAACAATCGATTCATGAGCTGGCGGTCGTGAGAAGGGAGCAGCGATTGAATGGCCTCGAAAAGAATACCTTCCTGGACCCAGCAGCGGCTGAATGCATCAAGGCTATGCACACCCCTGACGAAGCCATAGCTGGCAAAGTAGTCCTTCCAGGGCTGTTCGAGACGCTGCTGTTCTGCACGGTCCTTGGGGGGGCCGGTTTGGTTCAGCAGAACGATGACGGGCTTCCCGATCCATTCCAGCAGTTGCAGTTCCGGCGCGATGTATCCGGCCATGCTCGGTTCTTCGGTCGCATTCACCAGATAGAGGACGACGTCCGCTTCTTGCTGGACGTTCAACACCGCCTGTTGGGCACACCAGGATGGCCGGTCACGAAATCGATCCCACACTTCCGTCACAATCCGTACGATCGGATTCTTGGCCCCCTGCAACCGAGAGAGGATCTTTTGACAGTTGGGAAAGCCGGGCGTATCCCACAGCTGGAGGGACTCCCCTACATCCGTTTCCAGCACCGTGTACTTTTGATTCTCGAGCGTGACATGAGCCCGATCGGCGACGAGGCCGATATCCTTCCGGAGCAGCGTTCTGGCCAGCGTGGTCTTTCCGATATTCGTATGGGAAATCAAGGAGAGGGCGATCTGCGATTTCTGGACACTCATTGTGCTCCCCGAAAATCACCGGGCCATAAACAGTCGGGCAAGGTTTGGAGTTCACCATCCGGGGGTCCAGACGGGTCTCGGTATAGCAAGGCTTGGAGTCCACACGCCTTCACCAGCGTCGCCCAGGCCTGGCACCTCTCTTTTAAACGCTTCCCATGGTCGATCTGCGCATAGGCCTCGCAATCCAGTACGACCAGCAGCATGTTCGGTCGCCCCCTGCCTCGGATCGTGGCTTTCAACTCCTCCAAAAATTCGCTGTGTGTTTCTTCCGGAGCCTGCGCCACATTGAACATGACCACGGCACACAGGCCTCGATCCTGGTCGGCCGGAAAGTGTGGATGGCGGTCGCCGTATTGGACTGAGCTCCCTATATGGATATCCGCCAGCACGCCGAAGGCATCACTGAGAACTGTCATGAGCCGATCGTCACCCTCCTTCACACGATGACTATAGGCCAGCACCTCTACGAACACCCCCTTTCCACGATAGGGCTTCAGCAGACACCGAAAATAGGGTTCGTTGCTCGGCAGATGCACATCGGCGATCAGGTGGGTCTTGCGCAACCACGCCGTCACGGCTAACAGCGTTCGCGGGAGGACAATGAACAGCACTGTCGTCATCGCCCAGAAATGAATCCAGATCGCTGCATTGACCTTGGCCGTGCCTCGCAGCTCGACGATGGCTTCCACGCCGGGCATTGGGATCCTCAAGAGCCAGCTCGCCGGTGCGAATAAAAAGGAGAGGAACATGTGGACTCCCTCGGCCTCCATGAAGGTGCTGTCCCATCCGGCCTTGTACAGAAAACTGAAGCCTCGCAGATAGAGCCCCACTATCACGCCGATCGCCAGCGCAGCCGCAGCCGCATGGAGCAGGCTGCGGACATGGGTGATCAATAGGTCACGACCGCTCTGGAGTAGGTGCACGGCATAGGACGCAAGCGATGCTGCGATCCATTGTACTTCGTCGGGACTCTGCGCACGATCAGACCGAAGTCTGCTGAGCCGTCCCTTCACGATCAGTCCCAAGAGCCATTCCACCAACCCCGGTAGGCCTGGCTGCGACCGATCTCGTGACGGTCGGCGGACGACCACGTTGTAGAGCAAGCCGATATAGACCACCGCATTCCAGAGCAGGAGCGTGAGAAGAGGAAAATTCAGGAGGTTAATGTGGCCAGCTGGTCCGATAGGATCAGCGAGGAAGCCTCCCACCAGAGCACAGCCGATCAGCAACGTGACCGGAATCTTGATCCGAAAGGCGGCCAAAGCTGAGTTGAACACAGGATGCTTCTGCGTCAGTCGATCGACAATGTGCTCGGCCCGTTCAATAACCCGAGCTTCACCAGCCCGCATTGGATCTTCTGCGGCCGTGCGGTCTCTCGGATCGTCTCCATGGCGAGGCAGCTCCCGCTCGTACCGCAAAATAAACTTGTGGTCCGAATCATGTTCTTCGCAGGCCTGAACTAGGAGCACCTTGGCAAGCTGGGCAAGCGTCATCGGTGGTCACCTACGTGCTTGCTATTCACAATGAATGGTCCCCTCTGTACCACGATTCGGCGCATTATCGAGGCCCGGAATGATTCCGTCAATGACATCTTGGGGGTTCTTCCTCCCGTATCATGCAGCTGTGGGTCTATGTGCGAAGATCTGTATCATTTCGTCTCCTTGGGCGTATCACTTGAGATACGGTCTGCAGTGGAAACCATTCCAGCGTGAGTGTCGGATCACACATGGTGAGCATGCTCCAGTTTCAACCTTGACAAGCACATACGGCCACGCAGCGGTGCAAGTTTCCCCGTGGCATCATCATTGCGTATGGAACTGGTACATGACGAGCAGGATCATCCGTGCTCGACCAATTATCAAGGAGGAATCACCATGACATGCACGAGATGCAGCGGCTTGATGGTTGAGGATCACTTACTGGATATGAAAGAAAGTTATGTGCCGATGTGGATGCGGGGGCTGCGGTGCGTGACCTGCGGCAATATCGAGGATCCTCTCATCCATTATAATCGGATGATGCACGAGGCTCGGAAAACCAGAAGGCGCCTGTTGCCTACAGCGCAACCGCTCGCTGCACAAGCTCAGGCAGCATAGCTGGGTTGCAACGTACTCCCTCGGAGTTTTATCACGGCTCACTCCCGGTTTGTCCGGCAGGAACAGACAGGCAACGGGCCATCGTCTGCGTAGCGAGCCCGGCAAACGGCGATGCCCGCCTCACATGTTCTTTCTCATGGACTTCCAAGGACTTTCCACGGCTTTCAGTATGAATTGGGAGCTGAGTGTCGGCCGCCGACAACCGATCGCGCTGATCGCTATTGATCTCCATTAACCACGGCCAACACCCGCCGGCCGTAGCGTTCCGCTTTCATCTCACCGATACCCGGAATCTCTAACAAGGCTGCCGGCGTCCCCGGCTTGTAGCCAGCAATGGCCTTCAACGTTTTATCGTGAAAAATCAGGAACGGCGCCACGCCTTCTTCCTCGGCCAGTTCAGAACGGAGTTGCCTGAGCCGTTCCACCAGTTGTCGATCCGGCACTGACGCCTGAGCGATGCCTGCGAAGGCGGCAGACGAGCGACGCGGCTTGTTCACCGATACTTTGGCCTGAGGTTCCTCTCCCTGTGGCAGCGCCACCGCACAAATCCCTTGCAGTATCTCTCGCCCCATTGATGTCAATTCGAGTGTGGGATACTCGGTACCCTCGATTCGAAGATACCCTGACTGAATGAGGTTCTTCACCAGACCAGTCACAACCGGCTTGGTCTGTGCCCGACTGATACCGTATGTCGGACAGTTTTCTGCGCCATAGGCCAACAGCGCTTTCGAACGGCTTCCACGAAGCATGTCGACGATGCGGCCCATGCCGAACCGCCCCATGCACCAGGACACGGTTTCCAATATGGCCTTCGCGGAAGCTTCGGTTTTGTGGGAGATCGAGCGGCCAGGCTGTTGCGCCGGCGTGACACAACGATCGCACAGGCCGCAAGGGCCCAAGGCCAGCTCGGCGTCGTCGCTGAAGTACTCAAGAATGGCAAGCTGCCGACAGGTCGACGTCGAAACATACCCCAACATGTCTTGAAGAAGCGTCTTCATTCGTCCCGCGCGACCGGTGCCATCAGGATCTTTTGATGCCTGCTCGATAAAGTATTCTTGCGTGGCCAGATCACGCTCATGGAACAACAAGGCGCAAGCCGCGGGCCGTCCGTCACGACCGGCGCGCCCAACCTCCTGGTAATAGGCCTCGAGACTTCCGGGAACGTCAAAATGGACGACCAGGCGGACGTCCGGCTTATCGATGCCCATGCCGAAGGCATTCGTCGCGGCCAGGATTCGGACCGTTCCTCGGCGAAACTCCTCATGGACCATTCGACGTTCCTCATCCGAAAGACCGGCATGGTAATAGCCGACCGAGGGTTGGGATTGTCCCAGCCATGTCGCGACCTCC
>JANPKE010000511.1:0-2382 GCA_031425875.1 Nitrospirota bacterium | reverse complement strand
CGGACCATCTTTTAGTCAGTACCTTTTTTCTCCTGTTCACCATCATCCTCGGCGTGCTTGTTGGAGCGAATAACCTATCTAGTCCCCCGCTGCTGCCGTACGGCAGACTCCACCTCGTCGCCTATACACACATGACGTTCGTCGGCTTTATCGTGAATGCCATCATGGGCGCGTGCTCCTATTTCATTCCCATCGCCCTCGCAGCTGATCGTGTCCTCAATACCAAGAAGCGCGGGCCATATCTTGATCAACTAAACGCGATCATGAACCGCTGGAGCAATGTTCAAATTGCCGCACTCAGTCTCGGAACCATGGGGCTTGGCCTCTTGGCTGCACTCACCTGGAATGTGCCGCTGACCTCCAGCTACATCCATATTGCAACCTGGATGAGTCTGGGCCTCCTCATGACCGGCTTGGTTCTCTTTTCAGTCAAGCTGACCTCGATCGTCGCCAAGAAACCGGACACACTCCGGACCTCACAAACGTCCACCGACGAACTGAAGCTCACGGCCTGAACGTCCGGCCAGGACGACCCTCTTCCTGATCTCAGATCCCGACTCTGATACAATCCCTCCCATGGAAGAACGGTTCTCATTTCTCGATCCTCAGGGTCATCGGGTCGCCGCCATCTTGACCGTCCCCGATGGAGGGACGGATAAGATCTGCATCCTGTGTCACGGGTTTCTTTCATCAAAAACCAGCTCGACGAACAATGCACTGACCCGCATGCTGATCGACCAAGGCATCGCCACCTTTCGCTTCGACTTCTTCGGCCAGGGGGAAAGCGAGGGTCCGTTCGAACAGATCACCGTCAGCTTGTCAGTGGAACAGGCACAAAGGGCAGTCGATCTCATGCGAGAGCGTGGCTATCGACACATCGGCCTGATGGGATCAAGTTTCGGTGGTCTGGTCGCGATTCTAACTGCGTCGCAACGAATGGACTTGGCCTGTCTCGCCCTGAAGTGTCCTGTCGTCGACTTCGCTGAGGAGCTACAGCTGGAATTCGGGGATGATGGAATGGCGCAATGGAAAGCAACCGACACGATTCCGAACATGATGGGCGGCTCCGACCGAATCACCCTCCACTATGTCTTTTATGAAGATGCACTCCGGCAGATCGCCTACGTCCCCGCACGGTCAATCACGGCTCCAACCGTCATTGTGCAAGGCGACAGTGACGAGCAAGTCCCGCTTCATCAAAGCCAACAGCTCTACCAGGCGCTACAGATCAAGAAACATCTCGAGCTATTGCCCGGTGCCGACCATCAGTTCACGAAGGGAGCGGACTTCACGAGGATGACTCACACCATTGCCGATTGGGTCATTCAGCACCTGTTGACCACCCACCCGTGACGCGACGTCTCAGGGGTGCTGAATTTCTTGGAGCACAAATTGTTTCGGAAGCAGGACGGGCAGAATCACACCGATCGGATCGCCACGCTTGATCGTCGTGGGCTTGTGCAACTGTAACAGAAAATTGGCGGTGAAGGCTTCGTAGTCGGGCAACCAGGCATACTGATTCGGCGTGCGTTTATACTCCTGCGTCTTGATCCCCTCCCAGACGGTAAACGTCCGGTCCGGGTGATGATAGAAGTGGTTGGGCAGATCCTTCATCATCAAGCCGACATGTTTGGGGTAGTACAGTCGGACCCCACAACAGAGCTTGGGATATCCGCTATTCAGAATCAAATCAACGTACATGCCGGAAAAGGTCTTGTAACCGAGCAGTCGCTCTTCCTGCGCGATCGGCGGCGATTGCCACTGAACCCCTGATGCGGTGCGGCGTAATTTGATATCGGCCGGACAACGAATAAGCCAGCCGTAGTTGCCCACGGTCCGGACCGGCCCACAGTCGTCTGGCAACACCTTGTATCCACTGGCAGCCAGCGCCCGTTGCTCATCCAGCGTCATCTGACTCAACATCGGCCGGTGAGGATGAAAGTCCAGCTTCAGCCGCTCCGGCGGAAAGGCAGTGGAGTATTCCCGCTCCCAATAGATGACAATCTTGTCAGCCCCCTCATCCGATGTCGAAGCTTCTAAGGATTCTTTTTCCATGGACAATGACAATAATCGAATGAGCCAAGTTCTCACAAGGGGTTAATCGACAGAATTCCTGAGGGTTCGCCTAGACAGTCTCGTTGTCACAAGGCATACCCTCTCAACTTTTTACCGATTCCTTCCGAAGAAGCTGTATCGCTCTGCGGGTGATCTGCTGCCTTCTAGACCAACTGGCAGAAACGGTGCTTTTTGTCTTGAGTCATGGAATGGAGATTCCCGCCTGGCTCTATTGAGACCACACTGAGAAGGCTAAGATCCACGTTTTGCGTAAGGACGGAGAGTAAGGAGACTCGTGAACAATGCCGAAGATCGATGAACTCTTTC
>JANPKE010000510.1:0-9848 GCA_031425875.1 Nitrospirota bacterium | reverse complement strand
CAGGCGATTGAAGGGCGCGGCGGGCGGATCTTCACCGGCTGCCATGTAGAAACCGTGAAGGGCGGGAAACCATCGCGAATTGAAACCCGATCCGGTCATGTCATCATGGCTCAATCGGTTGTCGTGGCTACGAATACCCCCATCAACGATATGGTCGTTGTGCACACCAAACAAGCACCCTATACCACCTATGTGATCGGAGCGAGTGTACCGAAGAATTCTGTGCCAACCGCATTGTACTGGGATCGGGCTGACCCCTACCATTACGTCAGACTCCAAAAAGGAGCAGCAGCCGACGGCCACGATCTCTTGATTGTCGGTGGTGAAGATCACAAGACGGGTCAGGCGGACGACGGAGAAGCTCGCCATCGACAATTGGAACAGTGGGCCCGGGCACGATTTCCGATGATCACGCACATCGAGTACCGTTGGTCGGGACAGGTCATGGAACCGATCGATGGTCTAGGATTACTCGGTCGGAATCCCAGTGATGAGTCCAATGTGTACATAGCCACCGGTGATTCCGGCATGGGTATGACGCATGGCACGATTGCCGCCATCCTCATCACCGATCTCATTCTGGGTCGTACGAATGCCTGGACCACATTGTACGATCCGGCTCGGAAGTCGCTGAAAGCAGCGGGAACCTTTGTTCAAGAGAACCTGAATGTGGCCGCGCAGTATGGAGACTGGTTGTCGCCAGGCGACGTCGAATCTGAAGATCACATTCCGAAGGGAACGGGGGCGATACTTCGGCACGGTATCCAGAAGATAGCCGTCTATCGGGACGAAGGAGGAGAATTACATCGCTGCTCAGCGGTGTGCCCACATCTCAAATGCATTGTCGCGTGGGATTCCATAGAACACAGCTGGAATTGTCCCTGTCACGGTTCTCGATTTAGTGCGTATGGCAAAGTGCTCAACGGACCGGCGAAGGCCGATCTTTCTCCGATTGAACCCTGACGGTCGGGCTGATTCTAACGATGTCCCCATCTCGAATGCTGATATGTTCCTGAATCGCCGCGATGCACCCATCACCTATCCCCTTCTCAACGTATTTCAAGTCCCAAATATTCATCTGACATATCCTCTGAATGGTTCTGCTCATAGCTTTGCCATGAACGGCTTGCGCTTAAGGGATTCTGTGAAGATCCAAACTCTCATGACATTCTGAACCCCGGGCTATCCCCAGTGTTCCTCTCTTTCCTCGTTGGGTAGACTACAGGAAGACTCATGTCACACAGTCCACGGATGTTAAGGCATCGATGCTAAGACGTAATGGTTCAATATGCATGCTGGTGTGCTCAGTGCTTGCTGCGGCGGTGCTCGGCTGCGGCAAACCAGAGTATGTACCGGGCATCCGCGTGGTCCAAACTCATCGCCTCATCGACGCGACCGCCGAATTTCATGACGTATACCCGGCACCGGCGCTAGTCTCCGGCAAGGAGAGCTTTGGCCTGATTGAACCGAATACCGCGAAGGTGGCGCCGTCGGTGCTTACCAAGCAAGTGGAGCAGGCATTACTCAACTCATTCGATCAGGCTGGAGTGTTCTCAAAACTCGTCACGTTCGATCCGCACCCCGACCTTGTTCTGACAGCTCGTATCAATTCACTGCACGAGCACTACCGACCGCAGGTATGGACAAAACTCCCGTATGCCGGAACCATAGCCACTGTGTTGGACCTGAAAACGCATGTCAGCAGCGGGGAGGCGGACCTCACTGTATTCCTCTTAACCTCCAGCGGCAAACTGGTCGGTACATACCGGGGCTCCTCCTCATTCAACGAACGATTTAATACAACTGGGCAGATGTCCCCTGGCACGCGCCTCAACCAGGCACTCTCTGAAGCCGTGCAAGAGATTCAAGGTCAGATTCTTGGTGACGCCCGACTTAGAACCGTCTCTGCACGAGAGGTTGTGCAGTTTCGATGAGGCCCGCCTCTTCCTGATCATTGGTGGGAGCTGATCTGCGCGACGCCCTTTTAGCTTGTTCATGAGCCACTCGCCGCGGAAAGGTTGTGCCCGTTCTCGGTCCTTCCGTAGCCGGCCGACCATGCATCGTTCACAACCAGCGTCCACGCCTCTTTGCGGGACAAGTTAGGATCAGACATCAAGGCATAGCGGCTCTGCATCGCCGCCCGAAAGGCGGCCTGCGAGTCGGTCGGAATGCCGGCTAAAACAGCCAGCGAGGTCAGATATTCGCCATGGCCCTGAGCAATATCGCCGCTCACGCTATCATAGGCAAATGCCACGAAGCGCTCCAATTGCTGACGAGCCTTGGCAGGACCAATGAGCGCGCTGTTACCGGGTGAGGTGCTGGACGTAATGTCAAATGGGGCTCGAATAGTATCGGTGGTCGGCCCGCAAGAAACTCCGCCCACTACAAGCATCGGAATGAAGAAGGCCACGGTGATTTTCATACTATCCTCCTGGGATGATGGATTCCGTTGCAAGAAATACAGTCATGTCCATATCCCTAGCATAATTGCTGATATGGCTCGGCCTAGGCAACGCCCTAGTTTAAGTGGATCTGGAGAGATAATGCAGCAGATATGATCCATGGCCAGGGGAATGCCTAGCTACTCAACCCTATGAAAGAAATGTATACGAAGACTAACAGGGAAGGAGATTAAGTTATGGCTGACGTGAACTCCATGTATCATGCACAATCCCGAAGCGATACACTCAAGTCTCAGATCGATAAGCTCAAAAGCCTGGCCCACCGCACGGCCGTAAATCCCACCTTCGATCAGTTTGACGCCGATACCGAAGACATCTTAATCAACATATACGGCGCCAATCATCAGTATGTGGAATCGTACAAATATGCCACGGTGGGGGAGGCTGAAGCGCTGGTAAATTTGCCGGAATCAGCTCAGGAACCACTGACGCGAGACATCCCCAAGAAGGGACTACAGCAACGCCGTCAGGCACTACAAAGTATCCTAACCGAGCTGCAGGCACTTGAAATGCAAGAAACCGATCTCCTAACCGGAGAAGATCGTGAGGATCCGCCAGGCCCCAGCTAGGATGGCCATGAGCCCCCTCTACGATCGGTGCATCGTGCTCTAAAGCTTAAACCGGGTCACCGCCTCCAAACCATCCTTCGGTTGACCCGCTGGCTAATTGATCTTTCGTGATTGACGCCAGCGGATAAACTCCTTCCGTAATGTCTTGATCAGGCACACCACGCACTCACTTTTCAAATCCTCTTCCGACTCACTACCTCACCCATCCATCGAGTACAATGGTGGAACATCATTTGTTGAGTGATGATCATGCACCCTGTTCTCCGACGAGCCTATGATGCTGAAGTGACGGCGGCGATCAGCCACTACGATGGCGGAAACCTCCAACTCGCATTTTTTCATCTTGAACGGGCCCACATCTTAGGACAATCATTTTCGGTTGCCCATGCGAGAACCCACTGGTGGATGCTGAAGGTTGGTTGGAGGCGCCGAGATTTCGTAGAAATAGCCGGTCAACTGCCTCGGATCCTGGGAGCTCTGCTGTTTTCACGAATGTGGGTGCCGATAGGCAATACTGGCGGGGCTCGCGTCCCTCCGTTTCAGTCCATGCCTATTCCGGAAGACCTTCAACGGTTGCTCGACAAATATGGACGCGGCTCCAGGGCGTGAGCCGTCTCTGCTAAGTCATTCACGCCATCATAGTTCTTATTCTTCCCGGAGCCCTTCGACAACTGGTTGTCGCGCGGCCCAGCGGGCCGGGAAGTAGCCCGCCACCAAGGTGGCAACCGCCGCGAGAGCCACGGCCTGGGCCAGTGCGCCGACTGGAACAATCATCCGAATCGTCCACCCGAATGATTGCTTGTTGATAACCTTAATCAGTAACAGCGACAGTAGCCCGCCACCAATCAGACCCAAGGCAATCCCGACTACGCCGAGGTAGGCCGCCTCCCATAACACGAGCTGTTGAATTTGCTGCGGGCTGCCACCGATGGCCCGTAGGGTCGCAAACTCCCGGCGACGTTCGAGGACAGACGTGACCAGCGTATTGACGATCCCCAGCATGGCAATCACGATCGCGATGGCCTCCAGTACGTAGGTCAACAGAAATGTGCGATCGAAGATGTCGAGAATTTCTTTCCGTAACTCAGTGTTGCTGATCACGAGCGGCGGAAGCCCGCCGCCGGCTGCGCCGCTTAGTTGTTCTAGGATCCGTTCTCTCACACGATCGAGGCTTGCCCCAGCGCTCAGGTACACGGGAAATACCGTGACCAGATCATCATGCCAGAGCGACTGGTACAGCGCCCGATCCATGAGCAGCTTCCCCCCGTCCGTCGAATAGTCATAAAACACGGCCACGATCGGGAATCGCGCGGGGCCGCTCGGCGTCAGAATGTCGAGCGTCGATCCCTCTTCCACCCCGAGCCGATTCGCCAAGACCTCAGAGACGAGAAGACCACGGGTATCGGCTGCCCGTATGAGCTGTTCTGAAGAATCGCCCTGGCGGACAAGATACCGGCTCCATTGGGCATGCAACCGCAGATCTCGTGAGACGATAGCCACCCGTTGGCCGTTCACCTCCACTCGGACATCGCGATAACTATCGACTGCGGCTACTTCAGGGATGGAAGACAAGACGGTCAACCATGTTAGCGGGAGACTCCGTCCGGCGCCTCCGATCTCCGTACCCCGCAGCCACAGTGAGGGTGCCACGACCAGATCGGCCAAGACCGTATCGGTGACCCATAGTTCGACCGTATGCCGAAAACTTCGCACCATCACCAGCACGCCGATCATAATTGCCAATCCCACCATTAAGGCAGAGACGGTCACTCCGTTTCGGCCTGGACTGCGCGAGGCATGCTCCACGGCAATCCCCCTCATGACTCCCCCTGCTCCCCCTGCACGTCCCACATAGTGTCGCGGACGCCGCCATCCAGTGACACAGATCGGAGCCAGACAGGCCAGACCGGCCAGCAGGCAGAGCGTTGCCGCATACCCCATGACAGGAACCCCATTGATGGGGCCTGGCAGACTCAAGAGCCCAGCAACGGCCAGCAAACTCAGTCCCATGATGGCGAGCATCCCCACTCGTAGCTGCTGGCTCGCTTCATAGTCACCAGGAGCCAACGCTCGTACGGTCGCAGTGCGGCTGGCATCCAGACTTGGACCCACGGCCCCGATCATGGACATGACGCACCCGATCACAATGCCTTCGAACATCATGCTCCAGAATTGGCCGCTCTGGAATAGCCCTCCTTCGCCGGCCCCGACTGGAGCATAGAGATCAGAAATCGTCCGACTGAGCAGGGTCACCAGCTCTTGCGCGAGTACCATTCCGGTTATACTTCCGGCAATTCCTCCCAACAATCCAAAGAACCCGGCTTCCATCAAAAACAATACTGCCACCCGAGACTGAGTCATCCCGATGGCTCGATAGATTCCGATTTCTCGTCTCCTCTGGGCAACGGCGAATGCCATCGTGTTGTAGATCAGAAACATTCCGACTAACAGGCCAACCCAGCTCAACACCGTCAGATTGAGACGGAAGGCGCGCACCATTTGCTCAACTTGCCTCGTCCTGTTGGCCGGCCGTTCCACCGTCAAATAGGGAGGCAGAACAGCCCGTAGGTTCTGTGCGACCTCGTCGACGGTCTTTTGTTCGTCGGTCACGATATCGATTCGATCCAACTTCCCAACCATCCCGAACGTAATTTGTGCCGCAGCGATATCCATCACGGCCATGCGTTCCCATGACGAAGGTCGGTCCAACCCATTTTGAAGAATCCCTGCAACCCGACAGGTGAGACGCCTAGATCCAAGGAGAAGATCGAGCTGGTCATCGACCGACAGGTTCCACTCCGTGGCCAATTGGGCTCCCAAGAACACCGCCTGTGGCTCAATCATCCGCATCAACTGACTTTCCGTTGACGGCTGGCTCATGCGAAACCCGCGTGTATTAAATTCGGCCAGAAGATCCAGCCCCACCACTTGCACGGCTTGGTCGACCTGCTCTCCCCTCATGCGAACGGCCGTTTGTAGAATCACCGGCGATGCAGACGTCACGCCGGCGATGGTTCTGACCTGTATAATGACCTGTTCATCAAGCCCGGTCTCCCCTCCTGACACCTCCAAGGTCGTGGGACCAGCCACCGTCAGGACCGCCTGTTCAAAGGACCGCAGCACGTCGACGTTGGCAGTCCGCACGGCGACGGAGGACGACACACCGAGCGCCACTCCGACGATCGTCAGCAGCGTGCGTAACGGCCATTGCCGGACATGCGCGGTAAGAAGAAGGAGTAAGGCCCTTACAAAGGCAGGCATTGAACGTGAGATAAGCTTTCTGCTTGGAAAAGTCTCATCGGTTCCGATGGACACATCCGCGTGCTCGGCACAAATCAGTCATTTCGTTTACACGTATCCGGTCGTTTGCTAGACTGACCTCAGACTTTTCCAGAGGAGGACAGATGGCCAGAAGCAAACACACCACCGCACGCCCGCTCCATCGGGTGGGACACCGTTCCAAACCTTCTCTGCATATTACGCCCCGTCAACGCGAGATTCTTCGATTGGTCGCGCTGGGCCATACCAATCGTGAGATCGGCGCGACACTGGACATCAGCGTCCGGACGGTCGAAGTCCATCGCTTCAACTTGATGCGCCGACTCAATGTTCGGAACGTCGCCCAGCTCCTGCGTCAGGCTCTGCAACAAAACTTGCTCCCTCGCAACTTCGGCATGAAATAGGCTCATAATTCCTTGAGCCGTCCCTGACATTCCACAATCGACTGGTATCCTTTTCTTCTCAAGACTGCGGTCAACTCCGCTTCCAGTCGTCCGAACACATCCAACCCTTCCTCCACCAACACCGTCCCGATTTGAACTGCCGATGCACCGCACAGGAAATGTTCGAACACATCCATCCCCTCAACAATTCCTCCGGTTCCGATGATCGGCATCTTTCCATCAAACAACTTATAGAAGGCGCGAACGTTCGCCAAGGCCACGGGCTTGATCAGTCGCCCGCCCAACCCGCCAAATCCGCCTTTCGGTTTAATGACGACGGCTTCGCGTTCCGGATCCACAACCAGGCCGTTGCCCACCGAATTGATCATATTGAGAAAGTCGACCCCGCAACGCCCAAGGACCTTCCCCATGGCGTCATGATGGGCCGGGTCGAAGTACGGTGGCAACTTCACGCCCATCGGAACCGTGATAAGAGGCCGAACCTTTTTGAGCACGCGCTCAGACGTTTCCGGATCGTACCCAATTTGGGGCTTTCCTGGAATATTTGGGCACGAGAGATTGACCTCAATGAGGTCCGGCTTGGCTGCATTGATCGCTTCCGCGATGGTCGGAAAATCTTCCTCCCCGAGTCCGGCCACGCTGGCGATTACAGGCTTTCCAAACCGCTTGAGGTGAGGGATCAACTCGGCGTAGGCTCGATAGCCGAGGTTGGGAAGGCCCATCGAGTTGATCGATCCTCCTGGAAATCCGTAGTACCGTGGCGTGGGGTTGCCTTGGCGCGACTCAATGGTCATCGACTTCGTGACGATCGCCCCCGCGCCGGATTTCCCCAGAGCCTCGAGTTCGTCCCGTGTGACGCAGAGCGCTCCAGACGCATTCATGAAACAGCTGGGAAAGGTGACGCCCGCGATCGTTGTGGAAAGATCAATCACGAAGTTGCCAGTTCAGTCATACGTTCAGTGCGTACGATCAGCTGTCCATCTTGCATGGTCCACACATAGTCGGCGGCTTGCGCAGCCTGTAGGCTGTGGGTCACCAGCAGGACCGTCTGCCCTTCAGCCCTCGCGAGCTCACGAATAAGCGCCATAATCCCTGCTCCTTGCTGAGAGTCGATATTGCCCGTCGGCTCATCGGCCAAGAGGAGACGGGGCCCATGTGCCAACGCCCGCGCGATCGCAATTCGTTGTTGCTCTCCACCGGATAATTCGGCTGGTCGATGTCGGCGCCGGTGACTCATGCCCACGCACTCCAACATATCCCCGACCCGTTTGGTTATCTCCCGCCCATTCTCCCCACGCAACATCAAGGGTAGTGCAATGTTCTCTTCAGCCGTCAAACCATGCACCAAGTGGAAGGCTTGAAAAACAATCCCGATCGTTTCACGCCTGATCTTCGTCCATTCGTAGCTGGACAGGTTGTGGGTGGATCGCCCATCGAGCACGATCTCTCCAGAAGTCGGCAGGTCCAAACCCGCGACGAGGTTCAGCAGGGTACTTTTCCCGCAGCCACTGGGGCCCACGAACGCACAGAATTCTCCAGGTTGAATCTCTAAATTGACATCTCGCAAAGCCGTGACCATGGCTTCTCCACGCGAATGGGTTTTGGAGAGTTCTCTCAATGTCACCATCAGTGGCCCGCGCTCTCCAATGACTGGTCGACCGGTATACGACCATTCTCATTCGTATAGCACAATAAATCGGAAGCCGACAACCTTGACACCGGCACTCTCGTCGCCATAAAGAGAGGTGGGACACACACAGATGAAAGGCTGTCCATGGCCAATCCTGTCACAGAATCGGCCTTAGGTCTCCTGCGCCGCGCGCTCAGGTTCTTTCTTCCTGTTCATTGTTCGAGCTGTAACTCGCTGCTAGCAGATGATCCGATCCCCCATTTTTGCTCGGACTGCTGGAGTAGGATTTCCCTCATGCCTGACGCTCGATGCACCCGTTGTGACCACCCCTTCCCTTCTTCCATTGCCACGACCTACAGCCCAAACCATGTTTGCCAACCCTGTGCTGAACGTCCACCTTCGTATACGAAGGCCTGGACTCTGTACCCGTATACGCCTCCACTCCAGCATGCGATCCGCCTCTTCAAGTATCAGGGCAAAGTTTCCCTGGCGGCTCCACTGGCCGCCCTCATGATCGCCCGACTCCCTCCACTCGATTCCATTGATGTGATCATGCCAGTACCCCTGCACATTGAGAGACTCCGTCAACGAGAGTTTAATCAGTCCCTCCTTCTTGCCGATGACATCGGACGGACCCTCGATATTCCCGTCGCGTACACGAATTTGATCCGAGCCATTCCTACTCCAGCCCAGACCACACTATCTCGCAAGAGCCGTCTAAAAAACCTTCGTCGAGCATTTGCCCTCCGACACCCCGATGCCATTGTGAAGAAACGCATTCTTCTGATCGACGACGTCTTCACGACTGGGACGACGGTGAATGAGTGCGCCAAGACTCTCCGTAAGGCCGGGTCTGGCGACGTGTTTGTGATAACGTTAGGGCGCACAATGGATCCCACTATGATTCCCGACCGCATCATGGCTCAGCGCCCACCGTCGCTGGAGCTGCTGGGAGGTTGATCGATGCCGATTTATGAGTACGCTTGTCAGGATTGTCACGGGAAATCCTCGGTCTTGGTATTGAATCCACGCAATCCCAGCGTGGCCACCTGTCGGCATTGCGGCGGCTCGCGGATGGAGCGTCTCCTATCTCGATTTGCCGCTCCCAAGTCCGAGGAAGCTCGACTCGAATCACTGTCAGATCCAGCGAACCTCGGAGGGATTGATGAGAATGATCCTCGGAGCGTCGCCCGTGTGATGAAGAAAATGGGACAGGAAATGGGCGAGGATGTCGACAATATCGAAGCGATGATGGACCAATCCGATGACGGTGCGGGAATGCCAGAAGGCGGTGACGGCCTTTGACATGCACTGTCATATATTTTCGCTTGACATTCTCAGAGTCGCCTCTAGAATAACGAGAGTGCTGGAGGCAGAATGCGGATTTTTCGATCTGGCCACAGGTGGAGTGATGAGCAGGGCCCTGAAGAGCGAACTGATGACCGCGATGGAAACATGCCACTATCTCAAGATTACTCAACGTACCCTTTATCGCTATCTTCAG
>JANPKE010000509.1:0-3416 GCA_031425875.1 Nitrospirota bacterium | reverse complement strand
GCAGATGTCACCGGCGGTATAGCAGTTGGGAATCGTATTCCAATAGGTCTTGTACCGCTCCGGATCTTTGTAGATCGTGCGCATCATGGAGGGCCATGGTTTCTTGATGACGGCAAAGCCACCGGCGTTGGCGGGGAGGCTGTTGCCCTCGCGATCGACGACATCGGCTTCAATACCAAGAAAGGGGCGCGTGGCTGAGCCGGGCTTCAGCGGCACGGTGGGAAGCGGGGTAATCAAGATCGATCCCGTTTCCGTCTGCCACCAGGTGTCCATGATCGGTTTGTCTCCGCCCGTCACGCGGTGATACCATTCCCACGCTTCTGGGTTGATCGGTTCTCCGACACTCCCAAGAATACGAAGCGTCGAGAGATCAAATTTCTTCGGCCAATCTTCGCCGTAGCGCATGAGCAGGCGGATCGCGGTTGGGGTCGTATAGAAAATCGAGACCCCATACCGTTCGATGAGATCCCACCAGCGTCCAGGATTCGGATAATCCGGTTTTCCTTCCGCGGTCAGAATCGTGGCACCATTGAGCAGTGGACCATAGACGATGTAGCTATGGCCTGTGACCCACCCCGGATCAGCCACGCAGAAGTACACGTCATCATCTTTCAGGTCGAACACATACTTCGTCGTCGTATAGGTGCCGACCATGTACCCTCCATGGACATGGACGACCCCCTTAGGTTTCCCGGTTGTCCCGGATGTGTAGAGGATATACAGCGGGGCTTCGGCATCCAGCGGTTCTGCCTCACAAACCGGTCGCTCCTGTTCAATCCATTCTTTCCAGTCAATTTCCTTTGGGGCGGACAGAGGCGGACCTTGGACCTGGCGGCGTACGACCACCACATGGTCGATCGTCGGGCAGGTTTTGACGGCCTCGTCCACGACTGGTTTCAATGGGATAATCTTGCCTCGGTCGAACCCGACATCAGCGGTGATCACCAGCTTGGCCTCTGCATCGTTAATACGGTTGGCGAGGGCAGGGGCGCTGAACCCTGAATAGACGACGCTGTGGATCACGCCGATCCTGGCGCAGGCCAGCATGGCGATGACTTGTTCGGGAATCTTGGGCAAATAGATGGTGACACGATCGCCTTGCTGGAGGCCAAGCTTTTTGAGGGCGTTGGCGCAGCGGTTCACTTGTCGGTACAGCTCAGCATAGGTGAAGATGCGTTCCTGATCGTTTTCTCCCACCCAGATCAGGGCCACTTTGTTCTTGCGCCAGGTTTTCATGTGGCGGTCCAAACAGTTGTAGGCGATGTTGCATCGCGCGCCGACAAACCATTTCGCCCACGGATAGTCCCACTCCAGGACTTTGTTCCAAGGCGAGAACCACTCCAGCTCCTTCGCTTCACGGTTCCAAAAAGCTTCAGGGTCGGCGATGGATTTCTTGTACTCGGTCTCGTAGTCTTTGATATAGGCTTCGGCTATCGTCTTGGCGGTCGGCTGGTACGTCCGACTTTCCTTCAGCAGGGTCTCAATCTTTTCGCTCATGGCGGTCGCGTCTCCTTATCTCAGCACAGTCCATAGTCGACGAGTAATTATGGAGAAAGTTGGAGACGCCTGCAACCATACAGTTGCTCTGAGACCATCTCGTCGTGGCGCTATCAGGATGCTGAAAAAGTCCGCCAGCAGCGTTCCCTGCCTCGCCGAAGCGCTTCGCGCAGGCAGGTCGTATCGCTCAGAGGCTCACCGTACTCAAAAGCGAAGCCAAGATACCTATCCGCTCGCATGTGATCGAAGCGAGCAGTTCAAGCGAAGCTTGGTATGTACCTCCGCGCCTTTTCGCTGCGGCGGCCTTGCTGGACAGCCTTTGTGAGCATCCTGAGGTTGTTTCGTAGCTGCTAGAGGCTTCCCTCGATTCCATTTCTTGACACCTGTCTAGGCCGGAGATAGGCTGGCAAAATGACCAGCGCAAGGCATTTTATGAAGAATCTGTGGCGTGGGCACTTGAGACTGCTCGTACTGGGCGCTCATGTGTTTGGGCTCTTCTCGGTTGTCGCCCTGTCGACTGCCGAGGCTCAATTGGGAAAGCCTGAAGGCCTGTACTATAAGTCCTGGGCGATCATTATTGGGATCGAAAACTATGTCGTGGCTCCTCCCATCCCGGGAGCAATCAGCGATGCTAAGAAGGTGGCCGAGGCCTTTCGGCGATTAGGGTTCGACGAAGTGGTCGAGTTCTACGACAAGGATGCAAGCTCGCGACGCCTGCATCAGCTGCTGAACGACATGTTGCCGAGAAAAGTCGGACGTATGGACCGGCTCGTTCTGTTCTACGTAGGGCATGCCGGGTTCATGCAAGATTCCGATGGGCACGATCGAGGGTACCTCGTGCCGTTTGACGCACAGGTCAACAACGCAACGAAGTCGATCACGGTTGAGCACTTAAAGGAATTTACGAGACGGTCGGCTTCCAGGCACACACTCCTCATTCTCGATGCGCCGGTATTGGGGTGGGAGACAACCAAGCTGCCAGAGCTTTCATTGGAAGGGCGGCTCGCTCCAGAGTCCGATACGGAGCGGCGTGCAGTTCAAGTCATCAGTGCGGCAGGTATAGGAGAGATTGCTGTTCGTGCGGAGAAGAGCAGTCGCTTTGTTGAGACACTATTGACCGGGCTGTCCGGTGCTGCCGATTTGGACGGAAACGGCTGGCTCATGGCTTCCGAGTTGGGGACCTATGTGGTGCGCCAGGTTGAGGCGGCTTCCAATGGTATGCAACGTCCATCCAGCCTACGCATCGATGGTGATGGAGACACGGCGTTGGTCGAAGGACGGAGGTCGGCGTTTACGCTTGGTCCCGGTCCTCGGACTCCCTCTGAGCGGCAACGGGAGGCGAAGGCTCACTATGAACGAGCCTTCGTGCTGCTGCAGGAAGGGAAATCAGGAGAAGAAGCGTTAGAACAACTGGATCGCGCGATCGGCTACGATCCGAGCTATGGCGATGCGTATGTGCTGAAGAGTTATGTTCGATTGGAAGTGGTGCCGAATCTCGACGAGGCCTTGGCTACTGGGCTCCTTGCGGTGAAATATGCGCCAAAAACCCCCGATTCGTTTTATACACTGGGATTGATTCACGAAAAACGAGGCGAGTTTGCGGAAGCTGAAGCGGCGCTTCGACATGCCTTGCTCGTAAACAGCACATATCAGGATGTCTACTTTGCGTTGGGGACACTGTATGGCGATCATCTCAATGATCAGGCTAAGTCAGTGGAGGCGTTTCGCCGGTATTTGGAACTCGGTGGTACACACGATCGCGCCCGAGCAACTGTTAGTCAAGCCGATCGCATTTCCGTACCCTAATATGCTGCGAAAAGAATCGACAACTCATAAGGGCACTGTGCAACGCTGTTTGAACCGCTTGCCAGCGAACCGTCTAGGATTGCGCGGATTAGGGCGTCTCTGCCGATGTGAGC
>JANPKE010000508.1:0-4349 GCA_031425875.1 Nitrospirota bacterium | reverse complement strand
CATTGTATCCTCTATAGTAGTCCACAGTGCCGATCCATTCTCGTATTTCCTCCGCGGTCCTCCGATCTCGTTCTCCTAGGTCATAGGTACTTCTTTAACAGTTCGTGTTTCGCGATAGGGCTCGACCTTCGAGTCTTGTCTGCGTGACCAACAGAAAGATCATGGAATCATGATGCGTACGCTCTTGTATTGTGCGTTTGGGATCGGTGCTGTGTGTGGGGTGTTTCTCTCACTGTGTATGCCGTCTTCCGTTCAAGCGTCATGTGGCTCGGTCAGTTGCTTTGTGGTGATCGGGTCGCAACAACAGGTACCGATGAAAGGGCTGTTGACCATCAATGCCATCTACAACTTCACCCCGATGGAAGCGCCCCCGGGCGAGGGGGGACGTATCCCCTTCGCTAGTCAGGGCGACAGGACCCTCACGCTGGCCAACTTGGATGTGAACCGCATCGAGACGACGACGCGCACCGCAACGCTGGACCTCAACTACGGCCTGACAGACCGTCTAGGCATCCAAGTGGCGATCCCCTACAAGCACGTGGAATCGGATGCGCAGATCGGGGGGCTCACACCGGTACCCTACAGTGAGCGAGGACTCGGCGATATTCGCGCCTCGCTCAAATATAACGTGCTACCCACTTTGCGTAGCATGATCGTCCTGGGGGTGGGTGTCGACTTCCCGACGGGTAGCTATGGGCGGTTTGCTCAGGGAGACAGCTTGGCCGAATCGACGCTTCAAATCGGCCGTGGAAACTTCGGTGTGATCCCCATGATCTATCAGACCTATGAGCTGATTCCCCATCGGCTGAATCAGTTCGCCTCGGCAAGCTATCGGTACACGGCGAAGAACAGCGATGGATACAAGTTCGGCGATGAAGTGAGCGCGGCCTTGGGGGTCAATGTGATTCCGCTCGAACAGACTCCCTGGCTGGTGCTGACGCAGCAGTTCAATTTTCGATGGATGCAGAACGATGCGATGGATGCGTCATTGTTTCAGTTCAATCCAGGAGTAGGGTCCATCCTGCTCGATCCGGCGGTCAAATTTCGGGCGATTCCGACGACCGGCTCGACCTATGTGGCCTATTCGCCTGGCATCATGGTGAACGTCTTCAACTTCGCCTCAGCCTATTTCATCGCGCAAATTCCCATCCATCGGGACTTCAACGGCAATCTGGAACAGCAGATCAGCTACATCTTTGGCGTGACGAAGTCATTCCAACTGTTCGGCGGATCGTCATAGAGCGTTGGTGGGAACGGTGGGATTGAATTGGCCATGTTGACGAAGACGCGACAACAAGTTTCTCGGGTGCTCAGTAGCTGCTGTGCGGTGCTATGGCTGGCCGGTTCCCTGTCGGTCGCACAGGGGGATCTGACGCCGCAATGGACAGCGCCCCACTGTCCGAGCGGGCAGACGCAACACAGTCACAATCATTGCGCGTGGCATTGTGAGGGGCTCGATATCCAAAGCGGCGGTGGACAGGGGGAAGTCTCCACCGATCTTCACGTGAGCCGCGTCTGGAGCATCGGCGACATTCCCCGACAGGATGCGGTCTCTGATGGGGAGTTTCCGCCTCGCGGCCCGCCACCAGGTGCTTTTCCGATCGCTTAGCAGCGAGTCACTCAGGGAGCCGGCTGCGCTCCACTTTATTAATTTAGAAGATGATAACTCTCGAGGAAGGAACGGTTATGGAAGCGATGAAGAGAAACAACTTTGTATCCTGTGTCACAACTGGCGTGTTAGGACTTGCGCTGATCGGCCTGGCTGCCTGTAGTTCAGGAGAATCCACTTCGACCACGGGAACGCCGGCGCCTGGCGGAAGCGCAGGAGCGAGCAGCGCCCTGGTGTTTGTGAACAATACCGGCGACAAGACGCTGACCAGCGTCGCGTTGAAGGGAGATTCCGGCAATGCGGTGGTCGGGACGATTGATGCGGTGGAATTCGAGAACGTGGCTTTGGGAGACATGCAGTTTTCAAAGGAAGATTGGATTTTCGTGAATCTTGCGGCGGCGAACAAGGTGGCCACGCTCGATCCACTCACAGCTGCGACTCCGGTCCACGAGGCCAATTTGGCAACCGGCACCCGACCCGTCCACCTGTACCGTGATCGGAACGATGGCGAGGTGATCTGGATTATGAACGACGGCGACAATGCCGCAGGGACCACGACGCCCGGGGACGATTTGATCAATTGTGCCGCGTCGGGTGGTGGTTCGGTGACGGTGGTTCACAATTCTCACCTCGGCCCAGGGGGAACTCCTCCTACTGTACTCGGAACGACTTGTGTCTTAGCTGATGGCCATAAGGTCGCAGCCTTTGCAGAGAATAAGCGGGTCTTTGTCTCCAGTGAAACCGGCGGTGAAATTGCCGTTCTTGACGGCGACGAGGCATCTGCGAACTATCGGAAGATGATTGCGCGCATCGATCTATGCAAGTCCACGAAAGAGGCCACAGCTTGTAACAATGAGTCCGCAACACCCCTTACAACCGCGTTCACTCCAAATGCTTCCGGACCCCACGGCATTCGCTGGTCGAACCTGACCAAGAAGGTCTACAGCATTCAAGAGGGGTATGGAGAGATCGCGGAGATCGATCCGGCCACACTGACGATTACCAAGACGTTCGACCTCGCCGGAACTCCCTACACAGCCTACGGGATTTCACCGGACGGGAAGTATCTATTACTACGTGGCGAAACGACCGCTCCGCAAGGGACTAAACTCGGAGTGATCGATCTCAGTGCTGCGACGCCGGCTATCGCGAACTTAACCACTCCAGAGCTGGATACTGCTCTAAATGGGACTTCTCCTGGGGCATTCAAGTTTTCTCCTGATTCGAGGCGGTTCTACATTCTGGCCGGGAATGGAGCGACGGCGACAAAGAAGGATCGGTTGTTTGCGTTTGATTGGACGACCGTGGCTCCTCCAGCACTCACGCTATTGAGAGAAATTCCCCTCGTGGCGACCGGAGGGCACGGCTTTGATGTTTTGGCGCAAGGAGCCGGCGAAGCGAAGTATCTGGCGGTTTCCAACGCAACTCCGGGGAATTCACTGACGATTATCAATACGACCGATAACCAGGAGAAGCAGACGGTACCCGTCGGAGCAAATCCGGGAGGCGTGATGGTGTTCGAATCTGGTGCAGCCGGGGCCGGCAACCAGGCGAGCAACTAGTCCAAAAAGCGGATAGGGCAGTCCATCGGAGCTCTCGGTGTCCGATGGGCTGCCCATCGATGGGTAGTTGATTGATTGCGAGAAGAGTGTCTTGTCCGAGCAGGCTGCCCTCCGGCTCTGACCAGCGTGGGACGGAGGCGCACCTCCCTTGGCCTCCGCTCCGCACTTTTTTCACTGGCAGGGGTGTTGAGGGTTGCATAACTGCACGTGAACGGCGATAAGGAAACATGACGTCAACGAGTGACAATCGATTCTTTCTCCCCGCTTGGGGCATTTCGCTGGCTCTACATGGCCTAGTGGTTGGCCTGGCGGTGGGGTTGGCAACGCAGGTCAAACCTCTCTTGTCTGAGGAGGTCTTCCAGTGGGACGTGGCCTTGGTAGAGGCGATGAAGCCGGAATCAAGATCGGAGCAGGTCCGATCAGTTGTGGCCCATCAACAACCACCGGCTCAGGTCCTTTCTCCAGCTCAAACCAAACCTGTGTCGGAGCTGTTCCAGACTGTCACGCGGATTGAGCGGAAGATCGAGCCGCCACGACCGACGATTGAAACCGTGCAACCAATCGAACACAAGGTGGAGCGTCCCCAGGTACGTGAAGAGCCGGTTGAGCGGTCGATCGCCGAAATCGTTCAGCCGATGTCTGAACCGGTTGCCGTGGCTGCTTCACCCGAACCGGTCGAGTCCCGCCCTGTTCCGAATGAGATGGTCGCGGTCGCACCAGCTCCTCAATCGCCCTCCGAAACTCTTGGTACTCAAGAGGCTCCCGCACTAGTTTCGTCGCAGGATAATCCTATGGATGTGGCTCCGGTGCAGATGAGCAGGGCTGCTGGACTGAGTGCTGAAGCAAAACTGGATCATCAATGGTTGGCCGAGTCGCTCTGGCGGCGGGTGGCGGAACTGAAACGCTATCCGAATTCAGCCCGCATGAACGGCCAGGAAGGGAAAGTGATCTTGAAAGCCGTCATCCGATCAGATGGACAGTTGGCCGATGTGTTCGTCCTGAAGAGCTCAGGGTACGCGGCGCTCGATATGGCGGCGATGGAAGCGGTGAAGCTGGCCTGTCCCCTCCATATGAAACATGCCATCGGCAAGCCGCAAATCATCGTGAGTCTGCCGATTGTCTATAGCCTGGCCAACTAGTGTCTCGAATGTCGTGCTAGGTACGACCGCCAGCCGCCG
>JANPKE010000507.1:0-4403 GCA_031425875.1 Nitrospirota bacterium | reverse complement strand
CACCCCCTCTTGGAACGCGTGAAGTTTTTGGCAATCTTCGCCACGAATCTGGATGAATTTTTCATGATTCGCGTGTCCGGTCTCCATCGTCAGGTGGCTGGCGGGTTTGTCGGAACAACGCCCGACGGAATGACACCATCTGAGCAAATAGGGGCGATCAACCGAGAGTTGATCGCCCACTATGAACGATACGACCGGTGTTGGAAGCAAGACGTCTTGCTCGGGCTACGAGAGGCAGGCATTTGTGTTTTGCAGTATGTGGAGCTGGCGCAGAGGGAGAGAGAGGCACTACAATACTACTTTCAGCGCGAGATCTTTCCCGCGCTGACACCGCTAGCCTTTGATCCGACCCATCCCTTTCCGCATATCTCGAGTCTGAGCTTTAATCTTGCCGTATTGGTAAAGGACCCCGAGCGTGGTGACTGTTTCGCGCGTGTCAAAGTGCCTGATGTCTTCCCGCGACTGGTGCCGATCCCCACAGATGAGGATGTTGCGCGCCAACAGATGGGTTTGGGCGGGGCTGGAGGAGTGCAGCAATTTGTCTGGCTGGAAGAGGTGATTGCGCACAATCTGGACAATCTCTTTCCCGGTCTGGACGTTGTCGCATCCTATCCATTCCGTGTGACGCGAGATGCCGATGTTGCGATTGAGGTCGACGAAGCATCGGATCTTATCGAGGCGGTGGAAGCACAGCTCGATCAGCGACAGTACACGTCAGCCGTTCGATTGGAATTGGATGCGGCGACACCCGGTCCCATCCGCGAAATCCTGACAAGAAACCTTCAGCTCCCGTTGTACCTTGTCTATACAGGACACAGCCCGATCGGGATGGCTGGGATTCGTGAGCTGCACGCGCTTGAGCGTCCTGATCTAAAAGATCAGCCGTTTGTTCCGGCCGTCCCTCCCTGCGTGAGTAAATCAGGCAGTCTTTTGGCTGCCATCCGTCAGCAGGACGTGCTGTTGTATCATCCTTATGACAGCTTCATGCCGGTCGTGGAGTTTCTGCGAGAAGCCGCAAACGACCCAGACGTCCTCGCCATTAAACAGACCCTCTATCGCGTCAATCCAAAATCACCCATTGTCGATGCGCTGTTGGAAGCTCGCGTCAACGGTAAACAAGTTGCGGTCCTGGTTGAGCTCAAGGCTCGATTCGACGAAGAAAATAACATTGAATGGGCTAGAAAACTTGAGGATGAAGGTGTGCACGTTGTGTACGGTGTTCGCGGGCTCAAGACGCATGCGAAGGTCTGTCTCATCGTCCGGCGCGAACCGGAGGGAATCCGCCGCTATGTCCACCTCGGCACAGGAAACTATAACGTGGTCACCAGTCGTATCTATACCGATGTGAGCTATTTCACCTGCGATGCTACCATTAGTCGTGATGTATCCGATCTGTTCAACTCACTGACTGGGTACTCCCGCAAGAATATCTATTCCAAGTTACTCGTTGCACCGACGACGCTCAGGCAGGAATTACTGGATCGGATCGAGCGCGAGTCCTACCGCCATCGCCAGCACGGTGATGGATATATTGCGTTCAAGATGAATGCATTGGTCGATGCGCAGTGTATCCAGGCTCTGTACCTTGCATCGCAAGCCGGAGTCAAAATTGACCTTCAGATTCGAGGTATTTGTTGTCTCCGTCCGGGTCTTCCAGGGATCAGTGAGACCATCACCGTCACCTCGGTGGTTGGGCGTTTTCTGGAACACGCGCGGATCTACTATTTTCGCAACGGCGGGCACGACGATATGTTGATGGGGAGCGCCGATCTGATGCCTCGAAATCTGGACCACAGAGTGGAAGTGCTGTTTCCCGTAGAGGATCCTCGTTGGCGCGAGGTCATCCTCAATGACATTCTCGGTGTCGGGCTACGAGACAATGTGCAGGCAAGGCGGTTGCTTCCAGACGGGACCTATGAGCGTGTGCATCCGGCAGCTGGTGAAGCTGTGGTTAATTCTCAGCAATGGCTTTTGGAGCAATGGAAACCTAGAGTATAAAGAGTCGCACAGAAGGCAATGGTGACGGTCCTCGTCGTCCAGGAGGAGCGGCGCATAACATCAAGTCCTCACGAGCATCTGCCTCACACGACATCGCCTAATTGCCAGGCAGCCTATGGAACCATCGACATCATCTAATACGAGTGACGTATGCGAGGAGATTGCCCTCGACCGCGGCCTCGTTGTTAGGCATTTCCGACAGATAGTACTCTGGCCACTCCAGTTAATGCCGATACGCGACGATCTGCCGATCCAGAAACACTGCGACTTTATTCAGACGCAGGGGTTCAATAATCTCTGGCGAGAGGTGGAAGATGAGTTTACCGGCGACCCATCTCAGTTTCAGGAACGGCACTACGGCGAATTCATCACCTTCCTCCCCTCCATCCAGCGTTTTCTCTACGGCGAAGGCACAGGCCGCGGGACAGGTGTCAACCAGGAATCACCTATTCGTGTCTTCCGCCGCACGGATATCGCGCGGGTGCGGATGACCTACCCTGATCCCAGATCTGTGCCGGTCATATTCGAGGTCGCGCATATTGACTTATATTTTTTCTACGACATTGACATCGTCATCCTGGCCATGGAGATTTTCGCCGATGACCTGCCTCTGGCCTGCGTAGAGGACACCATGCTTCGTTTTGCCAGAGGATATCCCACGTATTGGGAATCTGAGGGACAGGGTGGTCATTGCCTGAAAAAGGCTGAATGGCTGGCCAGGGATGGCACGGTGCTGGCATCCTCCGACTACGAACACAAGGAGAAATACTTGTCATTTGTTTGTCAGTACCGGGCGCCGTGCATCGCCTCGCACTGGGAGTTTCTGTTCGAACCGTTGGTGCTTCACCATTCAGATAAGACGGGCCTCATCCGCTATCGGCAGATCGAATCGCACCTCCTGCCGCTGATGGCTTATCTGACGATTGATAATCCGGCTGCGTTGACCCGAGGGGATTTCATACGGCTGGGGTTAGCCGCCGCGCCCGATCCATCGGACTCTCTGCCCTATTCCGAACGACACTTATGCGACTTTGAAGACCGCTACTTCTATGACCGCTACTGGACCGAACAAGACCCCAAGCGTCCGGGAACCCGTTTCATCTGCAGCGGACGCGTGTTGACGCAAGTGAGTGACTGTAGCGACCGGTTCTTAGCCATCCGAAAAACTGGTCTTGAGCAGTTCCGGCACGAGTATTTTGTACTCTTTTTGATCGCCCATTTTCATAAGGCCGCCATGCTCATGCTGTCCGACCGTCTCGTTGATGCGCTCAACCGGCTGGAACCAGGAAATCTAGAATCGGTCAGGAATTTCCGGCACATGATTCAGCAGATCCTCGGCATGTTCCTGCGTTTTACCCATCGGTACTGGTTCCAGGACGTCTCGGAACATACCCAGGTGAAGGAATTGTTTCGGATGACGAATAGGCACCTTGGAACAGCCCAGCTCTACACCGAGGTCCGGGAAGCGATTGAAGATATGAGTCAGTATCTGGACAGTGATGTGCTGCGCCGGCAAGGAGAAACGATGGTGCGCCTGACCGTCGTGACCACGGTTGGGTTGATCGGTATGGCCACGACGGGCTTTCTGGGCATGAATCTCATCGCCGAGGCTGATAGCCCATTCATAAGAAAGCTCTTCATTTTTCTGTCCGTCCTGATCCCAACGACAGCCGTGACGGTGTACACGGTGCTGAAATCTCGGCGTCTGTCAGAATTCCTGGAGAAGGTCTCCGACGAGCGCGCCTTGGTGAGAGTCAAGTTTGCAGCATTCCTTAACGTATGGAGAACAAAGCATGACCGGTTACATTGAGACGGTGAAGGGCAAGATAGATGAGATATCAAGAATGAGGGATGGATTTAGTCTCTGTGCATCTATTCAGTGCAGAGGCTAACGCAGCGAGGCCTCTCCGCATATCTTTTCAGTGCTGGCCCACCGGGAACAACGACACGGCGATGGAAAGTGTGATCAACATGATGATGATCCACTCAAGCACCTCCATCCGTCTGGTGCCCGCTCTGTCCGACATTTTGCCGTAGATGCTTTCCAAGGTCTGGAGTTTTCGAAGGATGCTTGCGTCCCATGCCTCCAAATGAAAGCGCTGTGAGACAAGTCGATACACGCGCGCAAGATACTGGTCGCCCAGCAGCTTCAAAGTGTTCGTGACGCGTTCAAAAATCAACGCGCTGTCGACCTGCAGCTGTGCAATGTGAGTCAGATCCTTTTCATGTGAGCCGGGCAGGGACAGGAGGCGTGGCTTGCGTGATAGCGCCTCATACCCTTCATCTAGCGCACGATCGAGTTGCTCATCGAGGATGCGCATCTCCAGCAGCTCGACGTTGGCAAATTCGAGAACCGCACGGACATCGTCCATTTCCTTCCCGAACAAGACTGCGGAGTGCCAGTC
>JANPKE010000506.1:0-6134 GCA_031425875.1 Nitrospirota bacterium | reverse complement strand
AGCTCGCACACCACCTGTGCCGCCAAATAGAAACGCTCCGGGTCTTTCCCATAGAGCTGCGCCACGATGGGCCGCTCCCCCTCGCTGTACCGAAGCGTCTCCAAGCACTTCTCCGGTCCATGACAGATGTCATGGACATGCGTAAATTCCGTAAAGCTGACATCCGGCTTCCCTTGCTGTGCAATGACCGATCGGAAGCACGCATCAGTGACACCATCCATTGGAGACAATCCAATGATCGGACGTGGGAGATTCAACCAAAAGCTCATATCAGCTCTCGTACACTGGAACACCGGGTTCGTTGGCAAAGCGGTACGCTCGGCGAAGGTCCTCGGCTTCTCTTTCGGCAATACTGTGCAACTCTGGCACCACCTCCTGGACAAACTCTACAAACCGGTCGACCTTCAGCAGGAAAAAATCGTACGTACCGACGAGAGTCCGTGGCTCACGGAACCAGAATGCCACAAACCCATCAAGCGACACATCACGCTCTTTGAGCCGACGACAGGATTCTACAAACATGTCCTCTACCTTTCCTCCCCAGTGAAGAATCTCATACGGGAGATAGACCGAACGATAGAGGTCCAACTCTTGGATGTTGGCGGTGTCTTGGCTCCATTCTGCTCCCGCTGGCTCCATTGTTCCCGCCACAACTCGCGCATATCGATCGTAGGCCTCTGTAAGATTTTGTGTGCTTGATGTCGACATCAGCCCTTCCGACAGTGCGCGGGCCTCGCAATCCGGCACGACCTGCTCGCTGTTGCTGAGCCGGCGGAACAGTGCCCTATAGCGCCGGGAGAACTCCGCGAATTCATCCACGATCAAGTCAACCGGTTTCGTATCCACCTCCAGGGCAAGACCTTTCAGGCTGGTGAGCTGTGGATGGCAAAGAATCTGATCGAGCATCTCGAACAAGACGGCCGGAATGGGGGCAGCATGGGCATCGACCCAGGCAGGAAGCGCGTCATCGCCCATACCACCCCTTAGTTGTGAAGCGAGGGCTCGGTGTGATTCATGAATGGCCAGACCCGCCACGTGAATCTCAACCACACGGTCCATGGGAAACTCGTTGAGAAAGGTTTCGATAAATCGTGTGAGTGACATGGTCCGATGCGCATCGGAGTATCGAAACACCGTCCAGAGATGGCCCACGTCCAAGACCAGCCCACAGGGAGCCTGTTCGCTGACGACCTGAAAAAACCTTGGGATGGACATCGTCCCTGCGACAAAGTACGTGAGGGGCGGCATTTCCAGCAGCACCAACGGTGTGCTCCCATTAGCCAAACGACATTGTTGATCAAGCAGACGTTGGATTAATCGTGTATTATCAGCCACCACGCTCGCGCTTAACGGCGTATAGAGAGGGGGGAGGTAGGTCCCGTAGTGATACCCGGCGAGATATTTTGTCGCACACTCATGATTCAGCCAGGCACTTTGCAAGATTATCAGTTGTTCTGCAGCCTCGAAGATTTCCTGTCTAAACGCCGAAGAATCGGCCATCTCGGGTTGCGTGACCCACAACCCTTCGCCATGATATGTCAGTAGACCGTCGCCGGCCTCTTTCCTGGTGGATGCCAAAGCCATTGATGTCGTACGGAACACTTCAAGGTAGGCAGGCGGCACTTGACGTTCTTGTAGACTTCGCCGCAAGCTAGCAAGGTCCGGAGCATGAATATCGACGGAAAGCCCCAACCCATGCACCGGAATGGTCCCGAGCCGACGAATGAACTCCCTATGATAAGGCCCACTCGACGCCATCATTTCTCTCTTGCCGACAGTCAAAATTCATTCTTAGTGTATGCTGGCAAACCATTGAATGACAAGGCTTTCAACCTCTCATGGCCCCCAATGACCTTCTGCTATACTTGGCATACATTGCGGCCAGGAGGGGGGCAGATTCGTGAGAAAAAAGGACCTCGCTGAGGAATGGCAGACACGGACAGTCAAGAGCCAAAAGCCACGGATCACCAGACCATACTGGTTGCACACATGATGACACCCGGCGTAGTCCAAGTGCCGGGAGACGTCTCGGTCACTGAAGCCGCGTCGCTTTTGGAACGCGAACGCATGCCCTGCCTCTTGGTCAAGGATACCGAGTCTCGTTTCGGACTCATGACACCGACCGACATTGTCAAAAAGGTTGTCGCACAGGGCCTCGAACCGGATGACATCGAGGTCCGCGCCATCATGACACGACCGGTCCAATTTATCGAGTACGATCGCGCGATGGACGAGGCGTCAGCGCTCATGATGTCCACCGGGACACCGATCCTCATCGTCACGAAACAAAATCAACCGGTCGGCGTCCTCACCGCGAGAGACCTGGTCCTTTCTCCAAAACGATGCTCGACAAAGATCTCAGCCACCATCAGTGTTCTAGAGGGAGAGGGTGTGGGGGATGAGCATCAGGTCGCCATCTTACAGCTCAGTCATGCCGGCGCTTCGGTGGAGTCTCCCTCGCTGTTACTGCCGGGGACCAGAGTCCTATTGAGCTTTTGCCTCTCTGAGATGATGAGCCCTTTGACCATCCGAGGGAGCATCTTGAATACCACGCGAGTTGAGCTGATATCTGGCACCACCGGTTCCCTCATAACCGCGCCTCGGGGTATAGAGATACAATTCGTCGATCTCTCTCCCGCAGACCAGTCTAGAATCAAAGCCTGGGTGCTGGCCAATCTCCCCAAGTCGTTCGAGTCCTCCTAGACCGCACCAAATCCCGGCAATCTTTGACCAACGTCTGATCCATTGGTACAATTTTGTGTCGCACTCAATGGAAAGGGTAGCTATGAATACAACCGGTAAGTCTTCGCAGGGTCGATCCCGCCCCGTTTTGTCGCGAGATGAGATTCTTCATCAGGTCAGCACCCTTCTTGATAGCCCAGAGGATGACCTGCATGCCGCGCTCATGCGAGAGCTCCTGACGGGCATGTTGAAACTCCATGACGCACACTTAGATCTCTTAGATGTGAAAATTGTGAACCGCGCCGTCAAAGAACTGCGCCATGCATTCGGCGTCTTCAACGGTTATCGGGACCGGCAGAAAGTCAGCATTTTTGGCTCGGCTCGCACCCCCTCCACCGATCCCAATTATCAACTCGCCCACCAATTCTCCCAAGCCATCGTCCGGGAAGGGTTTATGGTCATCACCGGTGGGGCAGATGGGATCATGCGTGCCGCTCAAGAGGGTGCCGGACGCGAGAATAGCTTCGGTGTCAACATTATGCTTCCCTTCGAACAAGGTCCGAACTCCACGATCGCCGATGACCCAAAGCTCATTACCTTCAAATACTTTTTCACCCGCAAGTTGATGTTTCAGAAGGAAGCCAACGCCATCGCGCTCTTCCCTGGTGGGTTCGGCACACATGACGAAGGTTTTGAAATCCTCACGCTCGCCCAGACGGGCAAGAGTGATCCACAGCCGATCATCTGCATTCAGGCCCCCGGCTGCGACTATTGGGACGATTGGTCGGCCTTTGTGACGAGGCAACTGTTGAAGCGTAAGCTCATCAATGAAGAGGACATGAGTCTCTTCACCATCGTCAATTCCGCAGATGAAGCCGTGAGCCAGATCCTCAGATTCTATCGCCGCTATCATTCCATGCGCTTTGTGGGACGAGAGCTCGTCATGCGACTGAAGCAGACCATTACGCCTGAACAACTTGAACAGATTCGGGACCGATTCGCCGAACTCTTATCAGATGGCACGTTTGAACTTCGCGGTCCACTCGCGGAGGAATTAGACGAGCCGGCCCTGCGTGATCTCCCTCGACTCGTGTTCACTTTTAACCGACGCAGCGCCGGCCGACTTCGCCAATTGATCAGTCACCTGAACGAGTTGTGAGCTATGCCGTGCGGGGCGGCATGAACGCGACAGATGTCTTTTAGTCCTGACCTGGGCATGCTATTCTCTCCCAACTCGTATGGGTAACGTATCTTCAGCACCTCCATTCCAGGGCTCTCCGGACATTGTCCTGTACCATGCCGAATGTTCCGATGGGTTCGGGGCGGCCTGGGCTCTCTGGAAAAAGTTTCCGAGTGCGAGTTTTTTACCAGTCAAACACGGCCACCCGCCCCCTCCCGATCTCAAGGATCGCCGTGTCGTGATCGTCGATTTCAGCTACGCTCGACCGATCCTGGAAGCCATGGCCTCCGAGACCAAGGAACTTCTCATTCTGGATCACCATATCACCGCCGAACGGATCTTGGACGGCTTTTCAAACGCGTACTTCGATCAAACAAAGTCCGGCGCCGTCCTGGGCTGGGAATGGGCCCACGGCACGCCGGCTCCCTGGCTGCTTCAATATATTCAGGACAAGGACTTATGGACCTGGGCTTTGCCAAACAGTCGCGAAATCAACGCAGCATTGGCTTCCTATACCTTCGACTTCAATGTATGGGATCGCTTTACTCAGTCGACCCTCGAGCAGGAAGGCCGAGCCATCTTGCGGTATGAACAGGAACTGGTCGGCAAACTCGCGGCACAGTCCGCTGTGGTTGAATTCCAGGGGATCGTCGTTCCCGCCGTGCAAAGCGCGATACTGACCAGCCAAATTGGCGAACGGCTCTCGCCGCATCATCCCTTTTGCCTGATCTGGCATGACCGCGATGGTCGTCGCTATTTTAGTATGCGTTCCAGTGCCGACGGGACCGATGTTGGGACCATTGCCGCCTCGTTTGGTGGCGGAGGCCATACCCATGCAGCTGGCTTTTCCGTTCCGTTGGAGAAGGATGGAACTCCTCCGATTGATCCCAGATTGCCTCGTGTGATCCAAGGTCATCGCCAAGCGCCATAGCCACAAACCCCTATGATTCCTCTCCACGACGATAATCCCACTCAACGGATTCCCATCGTCACAATGATCTTCATCGGTATTTGTGTCGCCGTGTTTCTCTATCAAGTAAATCTTCCCCAGGAGGCCGCCGAGCTCTTCGCATTTCAATACGGCGCCATCCCTGCCATTGTCTTTGGCCAGGCTTCGCTTCCCGAGGAAGCCGTTGCGTTCCCGGCATCCCTCACCCTGGTGACCAGCATGTTTCTTCACGGAGGCTGGATGCACCTCCTCGGGAACATGCTTTACCTCTGGATTTTTGGCAATAACATTGAAGATGCGATGGGTCATGCGAAGTTCGTCGTCTTCTATCTCCTATCCGGCATCCTGGCCGCTCTGAGCCATGCCTTAACTGATCCTTCCTCCCAAATCCCGATGGTGGGCGCCAGCGGGGCCATCTCGGCTGTGCTTGGTGCCTATCTGCTGTTGTTTCCACGCGCTCACGTGCTGGTCTTGCTGCCGGCGATCGGGATGACCCGAGTGCCAGCGGGCATGGTTCTCGGCATGTGGTTTATCACGCAGCTGATCAGTGGCGGCATGAGCGTGGGCGCGACAGGAGGGGGCGTCGCCTTTTTCGCTCATATCGGTGGATTCATCGCAGGCATGGCACTGATCGGTCTCTTCAAACGGAAGGATGTGCGTTTTTTTTCGCCTGGCCGGTCGACGTAGTCTTAATGAGGACGTCACTCCCTGAACCCACAAGACTGCTCATGCAGCATCCAACATCTCTCTGACCTTCTCGACTAATCCGGACTGGCGGTAGGGATGCTGTAGGACAAACCGCTGATTAATCCGATGGTGCAGAATCGTTTCATCATCGTAGCCCGAGACAAACAGCGTCTTCATCGTTGGATGCTGGCTCAGAAGTCGGCGGGCAAGTTCACGCCCCCCGATTTCACGCATCACCAAGGGACTCACTGCGAGATGAACAATCCCTTTATAGTGTTGAGTGAGCATAAGCGCCTCGACCGATGAGGCCGCCTCCAAGACTCGATAGCGATGGCGCTGTAAGATGGACCGTGCCAGCTTCCGCTCGATTTCGCTTTCCTCCACAAGCAGGATCGTTTCATCTCCTTTGGCCAACAGAGCTTTGGGAGTCATCTCGTCCCGTACCTTCTGCGCCGGGGCCGCAGGGAACAGGACTCGGACAACAGTCCCTTGTCCTGGCCGGCTCTCGACGTCTAGAAGGCCGCAGTTTTGTTTAACAATCCCGAAGACCGCAGTGAGACCAAGACCGATGTTGGTTTCTTTCGTCGAGAACAGCGGTTCGAACATATGGGCCTGAGTATCCAGACTCATGCCGGT
>JANPKE010000505.1:0-6929 GCA_031425875.1 Nitrospirota bacterium | reverse complement strand
ACGCGCCGTCGGCTCCGGCCTGCTTTGCATGTTTCGTGAGGGTGATGGCTTCTTCGGTGCTATTCGAACCGGTTCCGGCAATCACCGGTACCCGCTTTCGGACCACCTCGACCGTCAACTCAATCACCCGATTATGCTCGCCATGAGAAAGGGTGGCCGATTCGCCAGTGGTTCCGCAGGGGACAATGCCATTGGTGCCATTGGCGATCTGCCATTCGATCAACTCGGCCAAGGCGCGCTCGTCGACCTTGCCCTGTCGAAATGGCGTCACAATCGCGACAAGAGATCCGGTAAACATACTCACTCCGTTTCGTTGAGGAAGGACGGAATTCTCTCACCCCGTATGAGGTCGTCGTATGTTTCTCGCTCACGAATCACGTGAAAGTCTCCGCCCTTGACGAGCACTTCCGGTACGCGGGGTCGTGAGTTGTAATTCGACGCCATCACAAAGCCATACGCTCCCGCACTCATGACCGCCAACAACTCACCGGGCTTGGTGCCAGGCAGCGATCGATCCTTAGCCAGAAAATCACCCGATTCACAGACCGGCCCGACAATGTCCACCGTCTGTCTGGTCCGATGGATGGCTTCCTCATTCACTGGACGAATTTCGTGGTAGGCGCCGTACAGGCTGGGCCGAATCAAATCGTTCATGGCGGCGTCGACGATAACGAAGTGCTTCGTCTCCCCGACCTTCTCGTACAATGCCTTTGTCACCAGGATGCCAGCATTCCCGACGATGACGCGTCCGGGTTCCATGACCAGCGTCAACCCCAAATCCTTGACGAGCGGCGAAATCGCGTCAGCCAGGTCCTTGGGTAACGGCGGCTTCTCCTCGGAATAGGTGATACCGAGTCCGCCTCCGATATTCAGGTAGCGGATGTTGATGCCCTGGCCTTTCAGCGTATCGATGAGCGCTACGACCTTCCTGAGCGAATCGACAAACGGCGTCACGTCCGTCAACTGCGAGCCGATGTGGGCGTGGACCCCGACAACGTCAATGTGGTCCAGCGAGGACGCCATCTTGTATTCTTCGAGCGCGCGATCCGACGCGATGCCAAATTTGCTCTTCTTCATCCCCGTCGAGATGTAGGGATGGGTTTTGGGGTCCACGTCCGGATTAATCCGCAACGCGATGCGCGCCTTTTTGCTGACCGATGCCGCGACCTCGTTGATCGCATGAATCTCAGCCGACGACTCGACATTGAACATGAGGACGTCGGCCTTCAGGGCGTCGCGGATTTCATCCGGCGATTTACCGACCCCGGCAAACACGATTTTGGAAGCCGGCACCCCGGCTTTGAGGGCTCGGAACAGCTCGCCGCCCGACACGATGTCCGCGCCGCTGCCTTCCTTGGCCATCAGGCGAAGGATGGCCAGATTGGAATTGGCCTTCATCGCAAACGCGATGACATGCGGGATACTCTTGAAGGCACTGTCGTAGGCGTGGAAATGCCGGACGAGTGTCTCATGGCTATAGATATAACAGGGGGTGCCGAGTTCCTTCGCCACCCGGCTGACCGGTACTTGCTCGCAATATAATTCACCGTGGTGGTACTCAAAACTATGCATCGCGTAGTTCCTAGTGTTAATCCAATGGTATCAGGCCCAACACTGCTTATCGTATTCCGACTGGTTGCGATGGAGGCAGGTCCATCTCATGGCCTCCCAGGGTAGGGTCCGGTTCAGTCGGCTCCGTTGCCTGCCGCTCTGCCTCAACAAGGGCATGTTGTCGTTTCTGCTTGGCGATCGTAGGCGCAACTCCGATGAGTTCCGGGGCGACCGGTGTTCCCACCACCCCACAAGAAATCAGAAGCCCTGCCGATGCGATTACGACGAATGCTCTCATGGCAGTAACCGCTCAAGTTCTTTGATCCGCTGCTCAACTCGCCTTCGGGCGGTCCCGCCGATTTGTCCCTTATGGTCGATTGCCGCTACGGTCGTCAGCCAAGAAAATACCGTCTTATCGATCCGTTCACAAAATGCTTGTAACTCTTTCAGTGAAAAATCTGTGACGTCACGTCCGCCATCAAGCGCAGCCCGCACGATTCGTCCGGTGATCCCGTGGGCTTCGCGAAAAGGCACGCCCCTCATGACCAAGTAGTCGGCCAGTTCCGTCGCGAGTAGTCCACCCCCTTGCAACGCTCGCGTGAGGGCCTCTCCGTTGACTTTCAGTCGGCGCATCAATTCCGTCATCACTTGGAGCGAGGCCGCCACGGTATCAAGGGCGTCAAAGAGCGCCGGTTTGTCTTCTTGCAAATCTCGATTGTAACTTAACGGCAGAGCCTTGAGCAGGGTCAGCAGATTGACGAGGTGGCCGTATACGCGTCCGGTTTTTCCTCGGACCAACTCAGGGACGTCCGGGTTCTTCTTCTGCGGCATCATGCTGCTTCCTGTGCAGAAGGCGTCCGGCAGATCGACGAACTGAAACTCCTGCGAGGCCCACACAATCAATTCTTCACTGAGCCGAGACAAATGCATCATCACAATCGAGAGGGCGGAGGCCACTTCGATCATGAAATCGCGGTCAGAAACCGCATCCATGCTGTTCAGGGTGACGGCAGGAAAGCCCAACAGGTCAGCTGTGTATCGCCGGTTGACCGGATAGTTCGTGCCCGCCAAGGCGCCGGACCCCAGCGGCATGACATTGAGCCGGCCTCTTGCATCGAGAACTCGGCCCTTGTCTCGTTCGAGCATCTCCACGTAGGCCAGCAAGTGATGCGCAAATAGGACCGGTTGGGCACGCTGTAAGTGGGTATACCCGGGCATCATGCGGGTGCGGTTCGCAGCGGCCTGTGCCACCAGTACGCGTTGCAACTCAGTCAATTGTCCCTGCAGCTCATCCAGTTGTGCGCGCAGATACAGCCGAATATCCAATGCCACTTGGTCATTCCGGCTGCGCCCCGTGTGTAACTTGCCTCCCAGCGGACCAATCATCTCGGTCAATCGACGTTCGATCGCCATGTGAATATCTTCGTCCTGAGGCGAAAAGACGAATCGTCCACGATCCAGCTCTCGTTTGACCGATTCCAACCCGCGGACGATGGCGCGTGTTTCCGCCCGCGTGAGGACCCGGGCCTTCTCGAGTGTCTTGCAATGGGCGATGCTTCCGGCGATGTCCTCGCCATAGAGTCGACTATCGACCGTCACCGACCTGGTAAACGCTTCGACCAATCGATCGGTCTTCTCTCGAAACCGGCCGGCCCAGGCTTTCCCTCCGCCGCCCGCTGACGTCGGATCGTTGCGACGCTTGGCCATCAGGACGAAGCTTTCCGTTTCTGCGCGCGAATCTTCAGTCGCAAGGCATTCAACCGTATGAAGCCTTCCGCGTCTTTCTGGTCATACACGTCATCTTCCTCGAAGGTGGCGATGTCGAGGCGATAGAGTGATCGTTTCGATTTGCGTCCAGCCAGGGTGCAGCTTCCCTTATAGAGTTTGACCCGTGCGACGCCGCTGACGTCCTTTTGCGCCTCATCGATCGCCGTCTGTATCATTTCGCGCTCAGGGCTGAACCAATACCCGTTGTAGATCAGGTCCGCAAAGCGTGGTATCAAGCTGTCGCGGAAGTGGAGGACTTCGCGGTCCATCGTCAGGGATTCGATCCCTCGATGTGCCACATGCAGAATCGTGCCCCCGGGCGTTTCATACACACCGCGAGACTTCATCCCGACGTAGCGGTTTTCCACCAAATCGACCCGACCGACCCCGTGAGCGCCACCCAATTTATTGAGATGCGCGAGCAAGGCCGCAGGGCTCATTTTCCTGCCATCGACTGCGACGGGATTGCCGGCTTGATACTCGATCTCAACTTCCAATGGTTTGTTCGGGGCCTTCTCCGGTGAAACAGTGAGCTGAAATATTTCATCCGGTGGTGATTTCCACGGGTCCTCAAGAATGCCGCCTTCATAGCTGATGTGAAAGAGATTCGGGTCCGTGCTGTAGGGTTTGGCTTTGGTCGCGGTCACCGGGATGCCATGACGATCGGCGTACTCGATCAGTTCGCGTCGGGAACGCATCGTCCATTCACGCCAAGGCGCAATGATCTTGAGATCTGGCGCGAGGGCCATGTAGGTCAACTCGAAACGCAGTTGATCGTTGCCCTTCCCTGTGGCGCCGTGCGACACCGCTTCGGCGCCCTCTTTAAGCGCGATTTCAGCCTGACGACGAGCGATCAGCGGGCGAGCAATCGAGGTTCCCAGGAGGTAACAGCCTTCGTACATCGCATTTCCACGCAACATCGGGAACACATAGTCCTTGACGAAGGTCTCACGGAGATCCTCGACATAGACCTTCTTGACGCCGAGCGCCTGAGCCTTGGCCTTGACGGCTTTTAGATCCTCCCCTTGGCCAAGGTCGGCGCAAAACGCGATGATCTCGGCCTGATAGGTTTCCTGCAGCCACTTGAGGATGACGGATGTATCCAGTCCGCCTGAATAGGCCAGGACGATTTTCTTGATCGATGTTGGTTTCATGGTGGATCCTACCCGGTCTGTTTCTTTTGGTTGAGCAGTTGAGTCAAGATTGCCTTCTGCATGTGCAGGCGATTTTCCGCTTGATCGATGACAACGGACTGCGGGCCGTCCAGTACATCCGCCGTAATTTCTTCTCCACGATGAGCCGGCAGACAATGCATGACGATGGCGTCGGGTTTCGCCCGTTGTAGCAGCCGTTTGTTTAGCTGGTAGGGGGCGAGCGTCCGTAATCGTCGTGCCTGCTCCCGCTCGCGGCCCATGCTGATCCATACGTCGGTATACACCACATCGGCTTCTTTCACGGCAACGAGGGGATTCTCCAGCACCTCGATGGACGCGCCGGTGGTGTGTCCGTCCATTCTCGCACGATCGATCACCCGCTGATCCGGCTGATAGCCGGACGGGCATCCGATCACGACGCGCATGCCCACCTTCGCCCCTGCTTCGATGAGCGAGTTGGCCACGTTGTTTCCATCACCGATATAGGCCAGGCTGAGTCCCTTGAGTCGGCCCTTGATCTCTTGAATCGTCATCAAGTCGGACAAGGCCTGACAAGGATGGCTATGGTCGGTCAGCCCGTTAATCACCGGCATCGTGGCTTCTGTCGCCCACTCTTCGACGATCGCATGGTCATAGGTTCGGATCACGATTCCGTCTAGGTAACGAGACAAGACGCGTGCTGTGTCTGAGACCGTCTCCCCGCGCGAGAGTTGAATGTCGCTCATGGGAAGAACCATTGCATGGCCGCCGAGCTGGTTCATCCCCGCCTCGAACGACACGCGCGTCCTGGTCGACGGCTTTTGAAACAGCAATCCTAATGTCTTCCCGGGCAGGAGCTGATGCGGAGTGCCTTGACGCTGTTTTTTCTTCAGAGATGTCGCCAAACGCAACAAGTCGAGGACCTGCTGCCGTGACAGCGTCGCGACGTCGAGCAAGTCCTTGGCATAGCGCGTCCGGCTGACTCTTTGTCGGGCTGATAGCGCCATTAGTGGTGTGAATCTTTTCCCGCCGTCTGGCGTTGGTTGAACAGGATGTCGAGGAGGTCGATGAGCTTATCCACTTCGAGCTGTGTGATCACCAAGGGCGGTACAAAGCGCAGCACCCGTTCGGTTGCGGCATTGATCAGCACGCCACGGGCGAGTGCATCGGCCACCACCGCTCGGGCATCAGTCTCCAACTCCATGCCTTGCAAGAGACCAAGGCCTCGCACATCCTTCACGATTCGATGGCGGTCTTTGCAGTCGGCCAACCCTTTGGCCAAGTACTCGCCCATGCGCCTGGCTTGGTCCAACACCTTTCCTTCGAGCAACACCCGGCAGACGGCCAGCGCTGCGGCACAGGCCAAGGGGTTGCCACCGAACGTCGAGGCATGAGAACCAGGAATAAAGGCTGCGGCCACCGATTCTTTCGCCAGACAGGCCCCGATCGGCACTCCTCCGGCGAGACCTTTCGCAAGGGTCATGATATCGGGTTTCACACCGAGTTGCTCATGGGCAAAGAAGGTGCCGGTTCGACCCATGCCAGTTTGAATTTCATCGAAAATGAGCAAGATGTCTTGTTGGGTACAGAATTCACGCAGGCTTCTCAGATAATCCCGGTCGGCCACATGCACGCCGCCTTCCGCCTGAATCGGTTCCAGCATGATCGCCGCAGTCCTCGCATGGACCATGGACTCGATCGCGCCAAAATCATTGAACGGGGCATAGGCAAACCCGGGCATCAGCGGCTCGAACCCCTTCTGAACCTTCTCCTGTCCGGTGGCGGTGAGCGTGCCCAGCGTGCGGCCATGGAACGAATTCTTCATCGTGATGACTTCATAGCAATCAGGCCCATGCCGCTCATGCCCGTACCGTCGCGCAAGCTTAATCGCCGCTTCATTGGCTTCGGCTCCGCTGTTGCAGAAAAATACGCGGTCGGCGAACGAATGGTCCACCAGCAGGCGCGCCAGTTTCACTTGCGGTTCGGTATAATACAGGTTGGACGTATGGATCAGTTGGGCGGCCTGGCGTTGGATGGCTTGAACCAGGTCAGGATGACCATGTCCCAATACATTGACGGCAATCCCGCCGACGAAATCGAGGTACTCTCGCCCCTCCAGATCGTAGACCTTTGCGCCTCGCCCCCGTACAATTGAAATCGGCTGGCGCGTGTAGGTCTGCATCAGATATTTGGCGGCATCATCTTTCAGCTCTTCGGTCGGCATGACGACGTATCCCCTTAAGAAAGAAGAAAAAGCTAGCACAGGGGCAATGGGAAGAGCAATAAGCGGAGCATCGGGAAATTACCGTCAGAAGTCGCGTGCGCCACAATCTCCAATAAGCTAGCACACGATAGGTGGTATCCTCCTGTGCCGAGTGTGGTAAGCTGCGTCGCCATGATGATGTGCAGTCAGTGCAGTCAACAGAACTCCGACGAGGCCCATTTCTGTCATCAGTGTGGAGCCAAACTGGCTGAGGC
>JANPKE010000504.1:0-5069 GCA_031425875.1 Nitrospirota bacterium | reverse complement strand
TGATATCGAGGCCATTCTGAAGGCCGTCAATCGCTGACGTGCTAACAAAACCAGCCGTGAGTCTTTGGAGGGGAATTACCGCGACGGAAGAAAAGCACCACGCCTCTGTCGAGACGTGGAGAGAAGGTGTGAAGAGGGATCGGTAAAGTGTATATTCGGGACACGAGGTGCACACCCATAGGTGAGACACTGGGTCAGATCACGATTGGCGATAACCGTCTTTTCATCATTACTCGCGTCTGAAGTACAAAAGCTGTAGCCAAGCATCTCAGCTCTGACAATCCTTCATGTGTAGTCGCAGCGATACATGCCATTGGGGATACGGCTCTTTGCGCGGACCAGGCAGTATCTGACTGAATAGGCTCGTAGGTGAGCCCGGGGACCATCGTGGATGCCACCACTATGATGCCAAAGTGCGCCATCGCAGGGTGGCGAAGAATACCCACTGGCCGTTCATCAGCTGCGGCTCGGCGATTTCGCAACAAACTTTCGAATAATGCGGGCTAGGGTTTTATCGATTTGGTCTGTGCATCATGCACAAAAGTCAGAGCATGCTTGCTTTTATCATCGTACTTTACAACCACCCTATCTCCGATAGCAGGATCCGGGTCCTTTTCCTTCCTCTCAGTCGCCTTATCAAGATGAAGCTGGACCACCTCACCCGTCGCGACGTTCTCAACTGACACTTGCCATGAGTGTGTGGCCGCGTCCCGCTCCATAACTTTGACGACCTTGCCATAGATCGTGGTGCCCGGTGCTTCTACATCCGGCTTGTCATACACCGCTCTATCGGCAGCCAGGACCGCGATAGAGAGCGTCAAGCCACACACGAGAGTGAGAAACCCTGTACCAACGCCTTTGGATAGGCTGTGCATGCTGGACCTCCTTGAGGAAAGTGGTTGAAGTTGAGTTCCCGTCATCTAACATGACTATATGGGTGAGATGTGGAACAAGCACCTGGAGGTATCCCTAGCAGAAAAATAGGGAGTTGTTGTGACGTTGCGCGAAGTGACGATTAGCACGGACCCTGGTCGATATACGAGGAATCCAGCCCGTCCTTTTCAGAATGAGAGGCTTCGACTCATCATTGACCAGCCACGACCCACGGGTATTTGATTGATCCGGACTACCGGAGGTTTCCCTAGTGGAAGGGAAATAATATCCGTGATGAAGTAATGACGATAGGAGGCCGTTAAGGCTCTTACCCCATGAAGAGACTGCCAATCGTCAGTAGGGTCTGCGGCTAACAAAGGGCTTCAAAGGTCGTGCGAATACACGAAGGGGAGGTTGTGATGGGAATGCTCATGTCGGCGCCGAGCGCACAAGATTACGCAAAGAGATTCCGATCCAATAACCAGAGTGTAAGGGATGCAATCATCGCTGATATCACGGTGTTTAGTCCCATTTCCACGATTAGGGAGGCGGCTTATGTACTGAGCAAGACGGGCTGCCACTACATTGCCGTATTCGACGGTTCAGAACTTGTGGGAATTTCGAGTCGCATTCAGCTTGAGGAATATGCAAAAAGACAAAAATGGATGCCTCCTAAGCTGTTGATCCGTGATGTAATGTCGCCCATCCCCTTCCCCGTCAGAATATACGACAGATTAGTGACGGTGCGTGAAGCGATGATTCGGAAAGGCCTCTCATGGCTTCCTATTCTTGACGAAAAAGGCAAGTTAGCCGGAGTATTGCTCTCTTCATAAGAACCACTTGTTACGTGCAGGTTCATGATATCTTCGTCGACATCTGCTGTGACGCTCCGCTCAATCCAGGTTCCATACAACCCTGCTAGGGCATTATCCAGTTGGGCTGGGCTAAGGACACCCCTAGTATGAAAGGGTGGGACGCTCAGAATGCTGCCGTCACACTTCCCCACCTTCTAATTAAGGAGTCAAGCCATGAAACAGGACAACCCAGTCAGCGATCGTAGTGCCTTTGTGACCGATCTGGAAACTATCCGCCGAAGGGCCCGTCAACAGATCGAAGAAGGCGCCTTGACACAGGGTTACGAGGGGGATTCCCAAACAGTCGTGAGACTACTCAATGATGCATTGGCCACGGAAATCGTCTGTGTGCTGCGTTACCGGAGGCACTATTTCATGGCCCAGGGGATGAGCTCAGAGAGTGTGAAAAAGGAATTTTTTCAACATGCCATAGAAGAGCAGGAGCATGCGGACCAGTTGGCGGAGCGGATCGTCCAATTGGGAGGCGAACCGAACCTCTCCCCGGATGGGATGCTCAGTCGGAGCCATTCGGAGTATATCGAGGGCAAAACGCTTGAAGAGATGATCAAGGAAGATCTCATCGCAGAACGCATTGCCATCGATAGTTACCGCGACATGATTGGGTACTTAAAGGACTTCGATCCAACAACCCGCCGGCTTTTGGAGGAAATTTTAGCGAAAGAAGAGGAGCATGCGGAGGATCTTGTGAGTCTTCTCCAATGACCAATGCCTGGATAGGGAGGGAATATCCTGATCTATGGGAATCCCTAGTGGGGCGAACGCGCAGAACAGTTTACGGTCTGTCCTAGATGGAGCGCACGATCAAATTCGAAGTGCGCAGAACGATACCAATAATATCAAGACCTGAGGAGGGAGATATGAACGCAGACCAATTTAAGGGGAAATGGATTCAGTTTAAAGGAGAGGTTAAAAAGCAATGGGGCGAATTTACTGACGATGACTTGAAACAGGCCGAAGGGGATTACGACAAATTCATGGGCCGAGTTCAAGAACGCTATGGTGATAAAAAAGAAGAAGTGATCAGATGGACGACGGACTGGTATGAGAAAGACAAGCCTTCTGCGGGGCCGAAATAGTAACGCTTCTTTCTCGCTGTCCCGTTGAGCGTGGCCTGGTCGAGCAGACCAGGCCACTTACCCACGTCGCACTCATCGTCGCGTCCGATCCATGCAGGGAACTGATCCTCGATCCCGCAGGGACCTGGGAGAGAAGAGGAGGGCCAGGCGACAGGTATGGAGAACTCTGTTATGGCATTTGGGATCGTGCGGCACGGCGGCCGTCATTTACGGGGCATCATCACGGCACTGCTTTGGATATGGTTTCTGTGGTCCCCCTATTGGCTAGATGCAGGGACGGTTGAGGATGCATATATCACGGGTTACACAGCATCGTCACTTGAACATGAATTCGGTCTTCGAGACGCCGCGCTCGAGGTGCACGATGGTATCGTCACGGTTATCCTGGTCGCGGGATCGCAGGTCGATCATGGGAAGCTGGAAGCAGCAATAAAACGAATTCCAGGTGTCGTGAGGGTGGACATCCGGAACGAGACAGCAGAGAAGCTCCAACACCGATCAATGAGAGACCCGAAGGCCGGCGATGCGCAAGAGCAGCCTGGTGGGGCTATAACGGCTGCTATCGAAGATCGTACCTCTAAGTGGATGCCACACGGACTGTTGTTCGATCCCTTACATGCCGACCTACGGTGGCCACGCTTTTCAGCCGCGTTCCGTTCATTCTCGACCGGTTTAGATGTGTCCAGCGGATTTGCTGGAAATTTTGGTGAAACATTTGCCCTGTACCGAAACAAAGCTCTGTTTGGTGGGGAATGGGAACTCGGTGTTCAAGCGGGAGTCTTCAGTCTTCTTGACTTGGGCCAACAATCGATCAACTTGGTCAATGCCGACTACCGTGTAGGGGTGGTGTCCAGTTATCGCGCGAATGCCTGGTCCGGGTTCGTTCGACTCCTCCATCAAAGCTCGCATCTAGGCGATGAATTTCTACTAAGTAATCCCCAGGTGACACGTATCAATCTGAGCTTCGAAGAGTTGGACATGAAAATAGCCTACGACGCGGCAAGCTGGCTCCGGGTCTATGGTGGAGGTGGGGTGGTGCTCCGTCGAGAACCGAAAATCGGACGCGGAACCACTCAGTGGGGAATCGAAGTCACCAGTCCCTTCACCTTATGGGAAGGGCGTGTGCGCCCAGTCGCGTATGGAGACTTTCAAGCGAACGAACGGGCAAATTGGTCGGTCTCGCGTTCGTTGATGGCGGGCCTACAGCTTGAGAATGCCCGCATTGGAGATCGCCGTTTACAGCTTCTTTTTGAGTATTACTTCGGCCCGTCTCCAGATGGGCAGTTCTACACGAGAATGGTCGAGTGGTATGGGGTAGGGCTGCACTTCTTCTATTGAATGCGATCACGATCATTTCTTAAGTCGACCCTCCAGCCCTGGCAGCACCGCCTCGAAAAAGGCATTCTTAAAAAGGGTGACGACCAGTTCCCAGGTACTCGCCTGGGGATTCTTGACTGGTCCAGACACATCGGTTTTCGTGGCCACTTCGTCCCGTGGAGTATTCTTCAGGAGCGCAGCGGCCACATTGAGCGTTTGTTCAAAGATCTGTTGTAAGAGGCCTTTGTCCTGATCCTGCGCGGGATCGTAGGCTTTGACATCCTTGAAGATAGGTTTGAGATAGCCCTTCACCTTCCCATTCCTGACCGCCATCTCGCTATACACGGAGAAGACTCCTGAGGCGACATCAATTCCGCCATACGCTCGCAGCAACTGATTCAGGGATTTGACTGGGGTTCTGAGTATTTTCACACTCAGGTCAAAGTCCGGAGATTCCGTCTCCGGGCGAAAGGCACCCGAGATGTGGGTCTCGCCAGATCCCATCAACAAGCCCTTAAGTCTGACAATCGCAGTCTCTTCTGACAGTTGGTTGCTCCAGTTCTCGAGTTCGATATCCGTCTCTGTCATGAACACCCGGTAGGGAGGGTCACTCGACTTATTGACCAGTCCAAACTCGCTCTTTTCAATCTTCCCTCGATCGATTCGCAAGAGAAGCGTGGGATGGTTGGAGGCTTTGTCCGCCGCCCGGGCGACCTTTTGAGCCGTGTCTTTTTCTTTCTGTTGCGTCTTGACGGCATGAACAAAATCCCCTTTCACATCCCGTACGGTCAACGTTTTCAAGCGCACCTGTTGCACCGTTGGCGCATACTCGACATGACCTTCTGCGGACAGAATCCCCTGCGACAGATGGACTTGGCGTGGGGCCGTGAGTGGTAATAAGTCCGCGAGTGTGATGTCGATCAAGGTC
>JANPKE010000503.1:0-1612 GCA_031425875.1 Nitrospirota bacterium | reverse complement strand
ACGCGCCGTCGGCTCCGGCCTGCTTTGCATGTTTCGTGAGGGTGATGGCTTCTTCGGTGCTATTCGAACCGGTTCCGGCAATCACCGGTACCCGCTTTCGGACCACCTCGACCGTCAACTCAATCACCCGATTATGCTCGCTATGAGAAAGGGTGGCCGATTCACCAGTGGTTCCACAGGGGACAATGCCGTTGGTGCCATTGGCGATCTGCCATTCGATCAGATCGGCCAACGCGCGTTCGTCAACCGTGCCCTGTCGAAATGGCGTCACAATCGCGACAAGAGATCCGGTAAACATATTCACTCCGTTTCGTTGAGGAAGGACGGAATTCTCTCGCCACGTACGAGGTCGTCGTATGTTTCTCGCTCACGAATCACGTGAAACTCTCCACCCTTGACGAGCACTTCCGGTACACGAGGTCGAGAGTTGTAATTTGACGCCATCACAAAGCCATATGCCCCTGCACTCATAACCGCCAACAACTCACCGGGCATGATGCCCGGCAGCGATCGATCCTTGGCCAGAAAGTCACCTGATTCACAGACAGGCCCGACAATGTCCACTGTCTGTTTGGTCCGATGCCCGGCAGCCTCATTCACTGGACGAATTTCGTGGTAGGCGCCGTACAGGCTGGGCCGAATTAAATCGTTCATGGCGGCATCGACGATCACGAAGTGCTTCGTCTCCCCCGCCTTCTCGTACAATGCCTTTGTCACCAGGATACCAGCGTTGCCGACGATGACCCGTCCGGGTTCCATGACCAGCGTCAACCCCAAATCTTTGACGAGCGGCGAAATCGCGTCAGACAAGTCCTGAGGCAACGGCGGTTTCTCCTCGGAATAGGTGATACCGAGTCCGCCTCCGATATTCAGATAGCGGATGTTGATGCCCTGGCCCTTTAGCGCATCGATGAGCGTCACGACCTTCTTCAGCGAATCGACAAACGGTGTCACGTCCGTCAACTGCGAGCCGATGTGGGCGTGGACTCCGACAACGTCGATGTGGTCCAGCGAGGACGCCATCTTGTATTCTTCCAGCGCGCGATCCGACGCGATGCCAAATTTACTCTTCTTCATCCCTGTCGAGATGTAGGGATGGGTTTTGGGATCCACATCCGGATTAATCCGCAACGCGATGCGCGCTTTTTTACCGACCGATGCCGCGACCTCGTTGATCGCATGAATTTCAGCCGACGACTCGACATTGAACATGAGGACGTCGGCCTTCAGCGCGTCTCGGATTTCATCTGGCGATTTACCGACGCCGGCAAACACGATTTTGGAAGCCGGCACCCCGGCTTTGAGGGCTCGGAACAGTTCGCCGCCGGACACGATGTCCGCGCCGCTGCCTTCCTTTGCCATCAGGCGAAGGATGGCCAAATTGGAATTGGCTTTCATCGCGAATGCGATGACATGCGGGATATTCTTGAAGGCACTATCATAGGCATGGAAATGCCGGACGAGTGTCTCATGGCTATAGATATAGCAGGGAGTGCCGAGTTCCTTCGCCACGCGGCTGATCGCATCGGCCAGTACTTCGGGGGATTGCGCGCCTGTCAACGCATAGCTTTGCGCGAGGATGAAGGTGGGTACGCCGGTGACGCCGATTTCG
>JANPKE010000502.1:0-2665 GCA_031425875.1 Nitrospirota bacterium | reverse complement strand
CGCCGCTTTACCGGATACGATCGCGTGCTGGCCTATAAGTTTCTTCAGGACGGCAGCGGCTGCGTGCTGGCGGAGGATCGGGAGGAAGGTCTGGAGAGCTATGCCGGCCTCCATTACCCGGCCAGTGACATACCCGAACCGGCGCGGCGACTCTTTTCCATGAAATGGATCAGCCATCTTCCCGATGTGGACTATGAGCCGGTGCCGCTCATCGGGGGAGCGGGCGCGGACCAGAAACCGTTGGACCTGAGCTACTCGTTCCTGCGCAGTGTCTCCGTGATGTACAGCGGCTATCTCAAGAACATGGGTGTCCGGAGCACGATGGTCCTGACCCTGCTGAAGAACGGGAAGCTGTGGGGCCTGATCTCCTGCATGCAGCATGCGAGTTCGAAACATGTCGCCTATGAAACGCGGACCGCCGCCGAATTTTTGGCGCACCTCATGTCGCTCGCCATGGCCTCGAAAGAAGAGCTAGAGGATAGAGAGTACGTCGGACATTTGAAAAGCCTCCATGCCACGATGATGGAGCAGATGTTGCAACATGTGAACTTTCATGAAGGACTATTGCGACATGAGACAAATCTTGTGTCCTATTTCGGCGCGACCGGCGCAGTGGTCGCGATCGACGGCCATCTGCACAGGCTCGGCACCACACCAGAGGAGAGCCAGTTGCACAGTCTGGTGGCCTGGCTCATCGAGCACATGGGCCAGGATACCTTTGCCACCGACCGACTGTCCCAGGCGTATCCCCCCGCCGATGCCTATCGGGAGCAGGCTTCTGGCCTGCTTGCGCTCCGTCTGTTCGCCCACAAACCTCATTTCATAGTCTGGTTTCTGCCGGAAGTGACCAAGACCATCCATTGGGCCGGTGATCCGCGCAAGCCGGTAGACCTGTCCCGGATCAACGGCGAAGAGCGGTTGATGCCGCGCAGCTCCTTCGCGCTGTGGAAAGAATCGATCCGTGGATCTTCCCGCCCGTGGCGGGAATGCGAGTTAGTCGCGGCGGCGGACTTGCGGCGCGCCATCGTAGACGTGGTCTTGCGAAAAGCAGATGAGCTGGCCCGCGCTAATGATGAGCTGACGCGGAGCAATGTCGAATTGGATGCCTTCGCCTACATTGCCAGTCACGATCTCAAGGAACCGCTGCGCGGCATCCATAACTATGCACGCTTCGTGCTGGAAGACTATGAGGACAAGCTCGACGATGACGGGAAGCACAAGCTGCATACTATGATGAAGCTGACCGAACGGATGGATGAACTGATCAACGGCCTTCTCCATTATTCTCGGTTGAGCCGAGAAGAGTTGGAAGCGGAGCCCACGGACATGGCATCGCTGGTGCGGCTGGTCATCCAATCCCTGGAGCCCCGTCTGGATGAGTTGCGAGTAGCGGTTCGGGTGGCCGACACCCTGCCTACTGTGTCGGTCAATCCCGTCATGTTCCAGGAAGTGTTTGCCAACTTGATCACCAACGCGATGAAATACAATGATAAAGCTGAGAAATGGATCGAGATCGGGATACCGGCCGAGGAGGCGGCTTCGCAGCGGGCGGCTCAAGCAAGGACCGAAGGAATGACCGTGCTCTCCGTAAAGGACAACGGCATCGGTATTCCGAGCGAACGCCAGGGGCAAATCTTTGACATCTTTCGCCGTCTCCATCCCCGCGATGCCTATGGCGGCGGGACCGGCGTCGGCCTCACCATCACCAAGAAAATCGTCGAGCGCCACGGAGGCCTACTCTGGGTTGAATCGGAACCGGTTGTCGGCTCTACCTTCTTCATCGCGCTGCCCAACCAGAGGTCGTGACATGCAGAGTATCTTGATTGCCGAAGACAGTGTTGAGTACGCGAGGAACCACAGCATGACGATCCCCTTGAGCGTCTTATTGATCGACGACAGCCCTGCGGATCGGCTGATCTACCGCCGTTTTCTGGAACAAGCGTCGACGGAGTACCTCGTGCACGAAGCGAACGATGGAGCGACAGGTCTCGAAGCGGCCGCTCGCCTCCAGCCTGATTGCATCCTGCTCGATCTGCGCCTCAGTGGGGAATCGGGCTATGAAGTGTTATTCACCTTGATGAAGCAAGATGGTTTGCCTAAGATGCCGGTCATCATGTTGACGGGAGCGACCTGGAATGTGCTGGAAACGGGCGCCCGTTCGTTGGGTGCGAGCGGCTATCTCGTCAAGGGGAAAATCGACGCCCCCGGACTCGACCGCGCAATCCGAGGCGCCATTCTACGGGCACTGACTGCTCCGCGACATGAGATCGACCAGGTGGCACCTCGATGACCGCGAAGTCGGCTGATAGGCCGAGACGAAGGGAGACTCTTGCCATGCCGGGTGTCAGAAAGACAAACGGGCTGCCGTTGCCCCATCTCGCCAAAACGCCGACCGGCATTCGGGGGCTGGACGACATCACCGGCGGCGGCTTGCCGAAGCAGCCGGAACTGGCCGCCAAGCATGATATCTTGGCGACCCCCACGTTGATCAAAACCTTGCCGGCGCCGGTACGGCGGCTTATCGGGGATCTGTCGAACACGGAGAAGACACTGCGACGCCTTGGCATGGCGGTGAAAAAGAACAACACATGATCAAGAAAAGCCGCCCATCCTATGACGATCTCGGACGGGACAATGCCGACCTCCGTGCACGGCTTGAGGAGGC
>JANPKE010000501.1:0-6213 GCA_031425875.1 Nitrospirota bacterium | reverse complement strand
ATATCATAGACACCTCCGTTGGATGATCTAGTACGCCTTGTCGAGAATCTTATCGGTTTGTCCAGGAAGAACTTAAGCTACGGAGTGGTCTGTGTAGCAACTGCTCTCAACCGACTGCATCCCATACCTTACTCCAGGAATCGTGTCTATCCATATTACAGACGGACCTCCATTTGACCGATAGGTTGGAGAGCTAGAACAATCCGGACTCGCGCAATATGTCTTCCCTTAACACCTCCACCTCTGGTTCCCAATCCAAGACCCGGCAATCACGTGTGCTGGTAGGTGAGGAGACGAGCCTGATACTGGAAGCGGTTCCGGAGGCCATCTTCTTCGTGGATCACGACAATCGCATTCTGTTCCTGAATCCTGTGGCCAAGCAACTTGTTGGGCAAACACGCGATGTGATTGGACTGGGGTTTCACGACCTTATTGGATGCTTCACGTCAGGCGAGAGTGATGTGGCCCAGTGCCCATTTACTCGGATGGTGAACACCGGCGAGCTTGTCGTGATTCCTTCCCACTTTTGGGATCGAGAGGATGGGACTCAGTTTGAGCTCTCGCTCTCGTTCTGGCCCAGAACACAACAGGGCGTACTAGTCGGTGGCATGGTCGTGGTCCGTGATCTGACCGATGCCATGGAGATTCAGAGAGATGTGCAACGCGCCGCACGGCTGGCCGAGGATGCGCCGAATCCTATTGTGGAGTTTGATGCGACGGGTGCCATGCTGTATGCCAACACCGGCATGCTCAATGTAATGGCTCAATGCGGGCTACTCGAAGCCGGGATTGAAGTGATGTTTCCGGCTGTTCTACCGGCGATGTTGCAGGAATGTCTCACAACCAATTCCGCTCTCGTGCGGGTTGAACATGTCGTGGCTGATCGGGTTATCGCCTGGTCGTTCTTTCCCCTTGAGGAATTGAAACTCGTTCGTGCCTATGGGCTTGATATCACGTCCGATGTGGCCTTGCGTCGAGCGAAAGAAGCAGCTGAAGAGTCGACGCGGGCAAAGGGCATCTTTCTCGCCACCATGAGCCATGAACTTCGGACTCCGATGAACGGGGTACTGGGGTGCACGCAGCTCCTCAAGGACACCTCGTTAACTGACCAGCAGCGGGAGCTCATCGAGACGATGCATCGTTCTGCGGATGCGTTACTGACGTTGGTGAACGACATTCTCGATTTTTCAAAAATTGAAGCCGGCAAGATGACGTTGGAAGTGGCTGATGTGAATCTGCGGGCACTGATCTGTGACGTGACGACATTAACGGAGGGGTTGGCCTCCCAAAAAGGTCTCACCGTTTCAGTGCAGATTGATCCTGACGTACCAGGGGAGTTCCGCGGGGATCCGATTAGGTTGAGACAGATTCTTTTCAATCTCGTTGGGAATGCGATCAAATTCACTGAACGAGGACGGGTGACGGTCGCGGTATCCTTGAAACAGGAACGGACGGAGGGATCGGACTCAGTCGTTCTGCAGTGGCGCATTCACGATACCGGTATTGGGATGACGCTTGAACAGCAGGCACGCCTCTTTCAGGCCTATGCACAAGCCGATGCATCGACTACAAGGAAATTCGGTGGAACCGGACTTGGCCTCATGATCTGTCATCAGCTTGTCCAGCTAATGGGCGGTGCCATTACGGTCGAGAGCTCGATTGGCCAGGGCACTACATTCGCTTACACCACCAACCTACTACCCGCGATACATCGGGATGCCTCCGCATCTCCTTTAGGGGCGGACCAACGCAGTATGGGAGAACAGGTTGGACCTCTGCGAGTACTGGTTGCGGATGATAATGAGATCAATCAAGTGGTGGCCTGTAAATTTTTGCAGAAACTCGGTTGTCATGTCGAAATTGCTCGCACGGGCCGTGAAGCGGTGGAAGCGATCACTCGGACAGTGTATGACGTTGCTCTGATGGATTGTGAGATGCCGGAGATGGATGGGTATGAAGCCACGCGAGAAGTTCGTCGTCGCGAGGAAGGGACACCGAGCCATCTGCCCATCATGGCCCTCACCGGGCATGCCTCCGATGAAGATGCCCAGAAGTGTCACCAAGCTGGGATGGATAAAGTCATGACGAAGCCGTTGACGTTGCCGATACTTCGTGCGAGTCTTCGAGCGCTGTTACAACAAGCCAACTCCTGATTCCATCAAACATCGAAGAACGGTTTGGGCTGATTGCCGTCTGAAGGTTTTGATTCATGGGAATTTTCCTACGCGCTAGAGCGGGATGTAATGACAGGGGTAGACTCTCCCTCGCCACTTCGGTACAGTGGCGTCATGAATTCCACTCCTGCATCCGATCGATTTCTGCTCTATGGCGATTTTAATTGTCCATTCTGTTATGCACTGCATGAACGGCTGCACGAGATGGGTGTGGTTGACCGGTGCGAATGGCGTGGGGTTCAGCATGCACCGCAGTTGCCCCGTCCCATGAAACCGTGGGAGGGCTCGTTAGGAGCGGAATTGCGGCACGAAGTTGCGATGGTGCAGCGATTGGCACCGGGGTTGCCAATTGCATTGCCGCCTGGAAAGCCTAATACCATGCCGGCGATTGAACAAGCGGTTGCGCTCTTGCGAAAGGATTTACAGAACGGGATGGACTTTGTTCAGCGAACCTACCGTGCCTTTTGGTGCGACGGTCGAGATATTTCCGATCCGCTTGTGTTGAAGCAGTTGGCAGGAGAATATTTCACTGAAGATATTGATGGAGAGAACCAGATCGTTGCGCAGAAATGGGAAACAGCTTGGCATGCAATGGGTCAAAATGGAGTTCCCCTCCTCGTGTCCCCCGACGGTGAGTTGCTCGTCGGTTGTGTTCCTCAGGAACAGGTTCGACAGTTCTTCACGTAACAGCTTGATGCTACATCAAGCGTCGAGCGGTCGTTCTATAATTCTCGCGGTTGACCCACCGTGGTATTTGTTAGGGCTGTGGTGTCCCTCGTAACGTCTCCACTTCAGTCTTTTGCTGATCCAATTCCTTGGCATAGCCTGCAACAAAGAGATCAGTCGTCCTTTTGAATGCGCTTAAGTACGCATCAAGCCGAGCGCCGACCTGTCTGCTATGGATCTGGATACTCTAGCCGATTGGTTTCTGCGTGATTGGGCTGCCTGTTGGTGGTCATGTCATCACAGGCTGGTCACGATGAAGGCAGCTCCGACTCCCAGGGCAAACAACAGTACGAACGATAACAGTCCCACGATATACGTCATCACGCCCTCCAGGTTGAAGGCTCATATGGGCCAAATGTTACGTAAGGAGATGTGGCATCATCCGTACCAATAGACAGTAACTAAATATTCAAATGAAATCAGTTTGTTAGCTCGATACACCGAGTGCTAGTGTTTTCACCCGTGAAGGCTGCAGAGAACGATGGGATCGTCTGATTTTCCATGAGGTTGACACAACATTCAGAATATCAACTAGTTATATGTGCGGAACCGTAGCGTAGGGTTTGGAGAACAGAGGTGCTCCTTCCTTGCACAGCGAGATTCCGGCAATGAGCTGAGGTCACGGGCAATCAGAGGCGATCAGGGAACGTTAATTCGGCAATCGCAGACTTATCCAGATCACCTTTTCCCAGCTCGATCAATCGTCGATATTGGCTCACTGTTGCCTGTGCGAGTGGTAGGGACAGGCCGGCTCCTTTGGCCAAGTCGAGCGCGATGGCCGTGTCTTTCGCGGCGTGGGCTGCTGAAAAGTAACAGTCGTGCGCACGGAGCTGCATATCTTCTCCATCTGTTTCCAGTACTCGCGAGGCAGCTCCGGTTTGACTGAATACCTCACGCAGGAGAGTCAGATCGATTCCTAGCGCCTTCCCCAGTCCTAACCCCTCTGCCAAAGCGGCGGTATTGCTGTTCATCACCATGTTGACGAGCGCTTTAACTGTTGCCGCTTCTCCAGCTGGGCCGATATATCGTACTATCGTACCGAGGCTGTTCAGTACCGGGCGAGCCCGGTTGAACACGTTCTGCTTGCCCCCACACATGAGATACAGGGTGCCTTGCCGAGCCTGGGTGATGCTGCTCGCCATACAGGCTTCAAGGGCTGCACCACCCTGTCGTTCAACGGTCTGTTCGATGTCGATGTGAAGTGCCGGCGTAAGCGTTGCACAGTTGATGAACAGTCGATCTTTCGCGTGGGCCATCAGGCTGGTCGAGTCCATTTCCGCATAAATGTCCCGCATCGCCGCGTCGTCCGATACGACGGTGATGACGATATCGGATATTTCCGCGACCCGTGCTGGGGACGCGGCTGCTTCTGAGTCCAGTTCAAGTGCCAGCGATTGCGATGCGGTGGCATGATGATCCTGAACTGCCGCGATGCGGTATCCGTGATCCTTTAGGCGTCTGGCCATATTGGCCCCCATCCGACCCACACCGACGAATCCGATGCGAGCTTTTGTGTCAGCCATGAGAGGGCATCCTTTTCGAAAGGCTACGCGACCAAAGATGGGATCGCTAAAGTTGACGGTCTTCCGAGGGTTCAGAACGAACTTTGGTCCATCGGAGGTTGGTCTTCCCATCGGCCGTGGTAAATCCACGTTCATGGAAGGCGATGACGCTGACGCGTTGGTGCTGCTTTTGAACAGGTTGGAGTTGTGGAATACCATCCTTGGTGTGCACGGTCCCGCGGAGCGTATTGACAATCAACAGATCGGTCGCGGCGGAGGGTTTGATGAGCCACACGAAGGCAGCGGAACCTCCCGCATAGGTGCCGGACCCCTCCCATTGGCCGACGAGATCAGAATCAACGGTCTTGAGTTGAAAGACCGGTACGCTGGTGGCGTCGCGTCGGAGTTTCCAGAGCTCGGCTGGAATGCGCGCGGGGTTTTGATCGATCGGGAGTCTTGTCCAGGTCGCCTGAACACTGCCGGTACTCGCGAACGATTTGGCCGTCGCCTTGCGGTAGGTCCCTTTCCATCCAAGGCCCTTGAACGTGTTGGCTCGCTCGAGTGACCACAGACCTGCTTCAGCGTTCAAAATTCCGTCAAACTGCATCATGGATGAGAGTGACCACGTGAGATTGGGCTGAATGATGAGAAGCATGTCGTGCTGGGTCGTCCCCTGTGCGAGATGCGTATGCCAGGTTCCAACCAGACTGGTCGGATCAAACGACGTGGCTTTCTTTGGTCCGACCTGGGCACCTGACGGGGCAGGAAGCGTGTGTGTGAGCGTTACGGGGGCTGGTGGAGCGACGGTCTCAGTGTGGATTCCACGGCCAGGCATGGAGGGTGGGGTGGAGGGAGGGAGCGTGGCCGTCAAGGATGCGCCGTATCGGGTTGCGGCGGTCCTGCTCAATTGGGTGACCGATTCACCAACTTGTTTCTGTTGGGTCGAAGAGACGACCACGGTCACAAACGCGTCTTTATGCATGAAGGTCAGCCGGGACTGGGTCGGAGAGGAGTCAATTCGCACCGCTCCATCGCCCAGGCCTGGAATAAGATGGCTGTCACGGCGCAGACGCTCTTTATTGAACCATATCCGCCGGTCCGTACCGGCTGTTTTGTCAAGCTGAACCGTAACGGCATTTCCCGCATTCCGGTGGGCTTTGAAGATACAGGTTGTGGGATCAGCCAGAGTCCCTTCCTGAACCGGTTCTCCAAGCACCCGTTCTACGTCAGCAACGGTAAGCAGGGAACAAGGGGATGTTTTCGAGCTGAACAGGCTGGATGACTCACTGCACGAAAGAAGCACAGGGGCCAGTCCAAGAAATGCGTACGGTAGTATGCGGGAGAACATCGCAACGTTGCCTTAATGATTCGTGGATGGGGATTGTACCGTGAATGAACGGCACAGTGCCAGTGGGGCTCGATCAGGATGTCGAAAAAGTCCGCCAGCCGCGTTCTCGCGTCGCTTAGAGGCTCCACGTATAAAGCGATGGCAAGGTGCTTATCCGCTCGCATGTGATCGAAGCGAACCGTTCAAGCGAACCTTGGTATGTACACTCTTTGCCTCTTCGCTCGCTGGGGCCTTGTTCGGTGAAATGCGCGTCTTGGGGCGCAGGGGAAGGCGGGTGAGAATAATGACCGTTTTGAACATCCTGCCAGCGTCTACACTATGTGTGAGCTAGTGCGCAGGCTTCCTTTGATCGAGAGGTAGAGGAAGTCGTACCGATTCAGCCGGCCACGAAGCGTAAGGCCACGCCGTTGATGCAGTACCGAAGGCCGGTGGGCCTCGGCCCATCCTTAAACACATGGCCCTG
>JANPKE010000500.1:0-3351 GCA_031425875.1 Nitrospirota bacterium | reverse complement strand
ACGCGTTCTGCCCGGAGCCGGTGCATAGATCGTGGCATGGGGCATCGATTCCAACACAGCCGGGAGGGTAATTCGATCCGACCACGGGACGAAGAGCACAGCCATCAGGACTCCCACCGCGCCGGCGGAGATCCATATTCGTCGCTGTTCGCGAACCGCGCTGCGGAGCATCCACCAGGCCTTGAGTTCACGCATAATCGGCAGCACGATGAACCAGCCGATTTCAAAGGCGAACAGGATGAGTCCCAGCAACTTGAAGAAGAAGTGATAGACCACCAAGGCGATCCCCAGAAACAGCAAGAACCGGTACGCCCACGCGGCCCAGGCAAACCCGACCAAGAAGCGTCGCCGCGCCGCAGACACCGGCTCTGGCATCGGCGTATCCAGCCCAAACAGGATTCGTCGGATCTGCCACTGGCCGAACGCAAAGGCCCGCTCATGCAGATTTGGGATGCCCAGCAGATCGGAGAGTACGTAATAGCCATCGAACCGCATGAACGGGTTCAGATTAATCGCCGCTCCCAACGCCAAGCTGGTCGTCGCCATGAGAAATGCCAGGCTTCTTCCCACCCCGTCATCCAGAAAGCTCCACGCGAAGATCGCGAGTGCCGCCACTGCACATTCCACAATCATCCCGGCAGCCCCGATGGCGGCACGCTGACGTCGGGAGGTCAATTTCCACGCATCGGAGGTGTCGGAGTACAGCATCGGCACGAGTAAGATCGCGGCGACGCCCATAGTCGACACGCGGCAGCCATAGCGTGTGGCAGTATAGGCATGTCCGAGCTCATGAAAGATCTTGACGATAACCAGGCAGAGCACGTACAGCGCAAAGCCGCGCGCCGTGAAGAAGTGCAGCATGGTGGCGGAAAATGTGTCCCACTGACGGGAGACGAGATAGATCCCGCTCAGCCCGATCAGTCCAATGATCCATGCCACGGCTGGGGCAAAGAGCCATTCCACAAACGGAAGCGTCGCACGAAGAAATCGACCCGGCTGCACCAATGGCACTTGGAAAAACAGATAGTGGTGGGCCAACCACGTCAGCCACTGTGGCTTGGCCGCTTCGGCTTGGGCGAGATAGGCTCGGTACCCTCCCTGCGGCGGATCGCGCATGAGATGGTTGTTGTGTAAGAACTGCAGAAATGCGTCGACATCCCCGGCCGTGACGCGACAGGTCGTCTCAGCATGAATCGCGGACATGATGGCTTCCGCTGACCGACCCTTCCAGCGCAAGAGCATTTGATAGGCTGGCCTGCCGATCTGGAAATACTTGCCGCGAAGCTGGTCTACTAGAACCCAGGTCGGCGACCCATCAGCAGCTGGAGCCCCGGCCAGGAGTTGGAGATCCTCTCGCAGCCGCGGTAAGATAGATTCACACGGCGGATCCGGTGATGGTTTCATAGCCCAATCCACGGCCTGAGCGCGGAAATCGGACGGCGGAATAGGTAGGTGAACAGCGACACATGCTCTCCGTAAATCTTCGCGCTGCCCTGCCAGCCGATTCGTAATTCTGGCGCGCCTTCTCCAAGCTGCGCCGTGACACGATAGGCCAACGTGTTGTTCGGCAAGACCTCGGCATGGTAGCTCGCATGGCTCACCGTGGCCGACACGCTGGAAAAGGGATCGGCATTCAGAAAGAGGGCGACCGGCGCTCCTTTCCGCAGCACAATGGCATCCTCGACCGGCAGGTCGATCCGCACTTCCAACTGCTGCGTATCGGCCAGTTCCATGATGCGCTGGCCGACCACGACAGGCTTCCCGATCCAATCGGATTTGTCCGTGTACAGGATGAGCCCTGCCTGTTCTGCCTTGACCTCGACCTTGGCCAATCGTTCATAGGCGTAGTTTCGCTCCGTTTCCCGCAACCCCACTTCCGCCTTTAACAGCGGCACATCGGCTTTTTGATCGGCTTCCACAAACGACCCTTGCGACGCCCGCCTATACTGCGCCATGGCCACGTCAAGATTCCGCTCGGCGATCTGATACTCACTCCTAAACGTCGTGTCTTCATACCGAAATAAGACGTCGCCTTTGGACACAGCCGAATTGGGCGGCACGACGATCTCGGCAATGACGCCGTCGATCGGGGCGCTCACGATCACCGGGTCCTTTGCCACAATCTTCGCCGGCGCCAAGGTCGACATGGGGACGGGAATGATCAGCGCGCCCACCAACGCTCCGGCAAACAGCCATGCCCTCGTCCGGCTCAGGCCCCAGCGCCATCTGAGATTCTTGGATGGACCAACCGCACGCCAGGCATAGGCATAGGCCTCGCTGAGTCGTTGAAGCACCGTGACTTCGTGTTCCGGCCATGGCTGATCTCGCGTGAGCCACAGGCCGCCCAACATCTGTCCATCTGGATGTGTCAACGGGCACCAAAGACCATGGCCCAGCGTGAATTCAGTCCACTCTGACTGGAGTTCGGGAGGACAATCGGCTTCCTCAACCTGCCGGATATCGTGGCTGTTCGAAGCCTCACGCAGGCGCTGTATCAGTCGCTCGGTCCATTGCATGAAGGGCACCGAACGGTCGACGACGGGCACGCTTGATGCGGCCCGCACTTCATACTTCGACGCAGCCGCCAAGGATGGAATCAGCAAAACCGCCTGTCTGTACGACACCAACCGACGAGTTTCGTTGACAATGAGAAAGTGCAGCTCTTGCTGAGTTGCGGCAGCGCGTACCATCCTCTCCAACTGTAAGAGGGTGGCCCAGGGTGTGTTTTTCGGTAGCGTGCTGTGGGGTGTGGCTTCTGCTGTGACCATGTCGGTGTGGTCAGTGTAGGCCTTCAGCAAACGCTGCGATGCCGCTCATCCCGGCGAGAACCTTGTCGGGCTTGGCCCGAAAAAGACCTTTGACCCTGACTGTCTGGCTCGCAGGATCGACGTTCGCCCCGATATCTTCCACGACAGCCGGATACCGGAGTCCCGTCTCATCGATCGAGTATTCGAAGCGTGTGCCGACCTTCAACCACGTCAGTGATTTCGACGGCAAGATCAGTTCGATCTCAAGCTGGCTGTCGTCCAAGAGGCTGATGAGTTGATCGTTGGGAAAGACATTTTCGTGTTCATTCACGATGGTTTTGACCACGCGCCCTGGAAACGGCGCGAGGACGGTACAACCGCTCACGTTGATTTGTGCGGCCTGCACGGCCGCGAACGCTTTTTCTGATTCGGCCTGAGACACTTCGAGCTCCAGTTGCCCCACGGCTTGATGTTCGGACAGGCGGAGATTGTTCTCATAGGTCTTCTTCTTGCCGCGATATTCAGCCTGCGCGCTCGCCAGTTCTGCCTCGTATTTGGAACAGTCGAGCGCCACCAACAGCGCGCCTTTCTTGAACCGTTGCCC
>JANPKE010000499.1:0-7321 GCA_031425875.1 Nitrospirota bacterium | reverse complement strand
ATTGAGAAGCGGTGCAAATCCAGCGATGGAGAGAAACTGGGGAAGCGGCGCAGGCGGTAATTGCGAGCTCGACTTGGCGCTGTGTACCAGGTGGGCCACCCCGAATGCTTTCGCGGCCATCAGACAGCCTTCATCGTCATCCATGAACAAAGATCTCGACGGATCGAACCCCAACAAGCGCTGACAGTTCGGCCAATATTCCGGTCGCATCTTGAGATAGCCGACCTCAAACGCGTCTACAATCCGGTTGACGTACCGATCCAGCCCAGTCTTGGCGACTTTGACCGATACACCTGTAGAATGGGCGTTCGTCACGATGGTCACAGGCTTCCCGAGTTGCCGAAGATGGCGCAAAAATTCCTCGGCTCCGGGCAGAAAGCCGATCATGTGATCGAGTTCCTTGTGCATCGCCACCACGTCGAGGCCGACCCGCTTCGTCCAATAATCGAGGTCCGTCCACGCCAGTTCGCCTTCGACCGATCGGTACATCGCCATCAGGCGATCGCGAGCTTCCTCAAACGGGAGGGCGTGGAGCGTGGCGTACCGACGCGGCAGCTCCTCCTCGAAAAAGAAGTTATCGAAATGGCGGTCGAGTAACGTGCCGTCCATATCGAGCAGCACGTCGTCGATCTGCGTCCAGTCGGGGAAGTGCTGAGGACTGAGGACTGAGGATTGCTTCATGGGCAAAAGTATATCGAAGGTCGAATGGGAAGGCGAGACGGTTGTCTTTGAGAAAAACCCTGTGTTACGGTCCAAGATCTCATGCCGCGCACGAAATCTGCTCCCACACAAGAACCGACGCTGCCGTTGCTCCCAATAGAAGGGGGACCACCGCCGCTTGTGGCCATCATCGGCCGGCCGAACGTGGGAAAGTCGACGCTGTTCAACAAGATCTTAGGCGCGAAGATCGCCATTGTGGACGACGTCCCCGGCGTGACCCGCGACCGGAACTATGCGGATGCCACCTACCGTAGTCGAAAGTTTCGGTTGGTCGACACGGGGGGGCTTGATCTCTCTTCATCAGATAGCATGTTGACCCTGATTCGACGGCAGTCGGAACTGGCGATCGCCGAAGCGGATATCCTCATCGTTCTGTTGGACGGTCGCTCAGGATTGACCCCGCCGGATCATGAAGTAGTACGGCTGCTGCGCGGAGTCACCAAACCCCTGTTCTATGCGATCAACAAGATCGACACGCCGAAGTCCGAGCCGTTACTCGCCGATTTCTACAAGTTGGGGACCGACCAACTCTATGCCGTCTCTGCCGAACATGGCCTGGGCGTTGCCGAGTTGTTGGACGACATCTATCCTCTCCTTCCATCGGTTGATGAATCCGGCGAGCTACAACCACTGCCTCGCGTGGCCGTGGTGGGACGCCCGAACGTCGGCAAATCCACCCTCGTGAACGCGCTGCTGGGAGAGGAACGGGTCGTCGTCAGCAATGTGCCAGGAACGACGCGCGATCCCATCGACTCGTTGGTCTCGCACCAGGATCAACGCTACGTTTTCACTGACACGGCAGGCATCAGGCGACGCGGCAAGATCGACCGTGGAGTGGAAGGCTACAGCGTCCTCCGATCACTCCGTGCCATCGGTCGGTCCGACATCGGGGTCCTTCTCCTGGATGGGGTGGAAGGAGTCACGGAACAAGACACCAAGATCGCTGGGGCCATTCTCAAGCAAGGACGCGCCTGCATTCTCCTGATCAACAAATGGGACTTACGAGACGGAGATGCTCAGGCGAGACAAGAATATGAACTTGAACTCCGCCGACGGCTTTCCTTTCTGACCTGGGCTCCGATCCTGTATGGATCAGCCCTCAAGCCGGACTCCGTCCACCGTCTTTTCCCGCTCCTCAAGGACGTGCACGCGATGTTCACCAAGCGTGTCCCCACTGGCGCGCTGAATACCTGGCTACAGAAGATTCTGGACACCCATCCGTTGCCGGCCCGCAAGCACAAGCCGTCGGCTGTGACGAAGTCCGCCTATATCACGCAAGTGGCCACCAAACCGCCGGTCTTTGCCTTGTTTGTCGGCCATCCGGAAGACCTCACGCCTTCGTACTTGAAATATTTGGAGAATCAACTGCGCGAAACCTACCAATTCACCGGCACCCCGCTCCGCCTCATGGTCAGGAAGAAGTAAGCGCTCGCGTTCTTGCTTGACCATCTCGATCAGCCTCGCAGGGAGTCGTTTGACGACAAACTTTCATTCGCAGCTCCTTACCCCGCTCGCCTACCCGCCGACGGCGGCGTCCAATTCATCGCTGCTGGAACCCAGCATTGTGTTCGCTGGCGATCCCGAGCATGTTACCGTGCCCCTGTACGAGAAAGAGCGAGAGGACCTTCTTGGCCGATGATGTAGGCTAAGGTCGGAAGTCAATATCTACATGCTAACCTTGTCGTACGAAAGCAAGGATTTCTTCGATGATACATGGGCCGCTGCGCAGCGCCGTGAGTCTTTTGAAATCGTGGTCAAAGGATTTAGGGCTTGGTTAATTAAGAAGGCAAAACCTCTAGTCCCATTATTTATTGAAAACCCCCAGCAACCTATTCGGGAGAAGCGATTGACGATCTTGAGATTGTTTTTTTCGTGGGGGCTCGCAACGCCCTCTTTCTGGGCTCTCTACGTGTATGCGATTGGATATGAAATGCAAGCAAGGTGGGAGCTGCATGATGGCATGGTAAGGGTGGTCTTTGAAGAGCGGAACGAAGGTGATCAGGGGCAACAGAAGAGCGAAAGGTGTCAGGACCATTGCCTTGATGGACTGGGTACCCGCATATGGGCCGTCCGCATCGCTCCTGGGGTGGTTCATAACTTGATCTCTACGAAATCCTGACCAGCTCATAACGGAAATCATAACTCATCATTCTCTTCGTCGTACCACTTTTCGCGATAGATCGGGCAGAGGCCTTTCGAGCGGAGCAAGTCGGTCACGTCCTTAATCATGCCTCCGTTTCCGCAGAGATACACGGCGAGGTTATCTACCGTCTTGATTCGCGCCTGCACCAGAGCGGTGACGCGACCGGTCGGACCGGTCCATCCCGGATCCGGACGAGACAATGTGATAGTACTGTGAAACAGGGAATACCGGGCCGCCAGCTCGTGCAGCTCTTCCTGATAGTACAGATCCCGCTGAGATCGGAGACCCCATAGCAAAGACACAACCTGCGGGGTGGCCTTGGGTACCAGGGTATGGAGCATAGACCGGATCGGAGCAATCCCCGTGCCGGTCGCGACAAACAGGAGATTGCGTGGCACATCGTCGCGCAGACGAAAACTTCCCGCCGGTCCTTTGAATTGGACCGGATCGCCGGGTTTGAGACTAAAGAGAAAGGTCGACCCTGGTCCATGGTCCACGCGGTTGAAGACCAATGTGAGGATACCCCGTTGACTGGGCGGCGAGGCAATCGAATAGGCACGTGTCATCGGATGCGGCCTCCCTTCGACGGGAATCTCAAAGGAAATGAATTGTCCTGACTGAAAATCCAATGTCGCAGGCGAGATCAATCGCAAGTCAAGCTCGCGGACAACGTGTGTAAGATCATGCACTCGGACAACCACGGCGGCATTCGCCTGCATTCTTGAGTTCTCCTCTCCATTTGGACAGGGTCCGCTTTGGATTCTCGATATCTTATCTAGCCCTTATACACGAAAATAGACCGATGAGGGACAGGCTGAATTTTCAATAATCACCGCCCCTGCAAATGGACCGATCAATTGCAAACTACAGAGAAAGACCCGGACCGGGACGCGAACTCTTCCTGTCAATGCGATGATGACCCAACTCTTCTCCGAGCTCGTCTCGTTCACCTCAATCACGCAACAGACGGTCGTGCTCTCGACGGGTGGGATACCCGTGAATACGCAGTTTGCGCTGGAGCACAACGAATGAGTCCTACAGCTCTAATCAGCACACCCTCTTTCGAGTTGACTCCAATTCTGAGCTCATGTTATTCCGCATAGACGATTGACGGATTGGGATTGATTGCGGCACCATGACCTCAAGGCTTGAGGCGTTTTCGTTTAGACGGGACAAAACATTCACCACCGCCATACCGAACATCTTCTCCATGGACCGATTCGTACACAGCCAACAGCTCTTTCTCGCAGTGTTTTTCCTGGGACTGATCCATGCTGGATGCGCCACAGCAAGTTCTCCAGACGGAGAGAAGGCCCAGACGCCGCCCTCTGATCCTATCTCGTTGGAATCTCAGCTCGATGCCTCTACGACGGCGCAGGCCCAGATCAATCAAGCCCAGACCGATGAAGTAACACCCAGGCCATTGGAGGTTGATGAGGCTGCACCGGCTCAACCACAAAGCGACCTTCCTACGGTCGTTCCGCCTCAGGACAGCGAGACTCAACCGGCTCAATCCTCCGACAATGCACCAACCTCTCCGATGCAGACGGACGAACCGACGACTGCGCAACAGGAAATCGATCGTCCAGCGCCCGTTTTCATGGACGTGAACCCCTCCATCAGACTAACGGGACGCGTCTGGCGGGCCAAGCCAGGGATCGTCTTCCTGAAGACACCGATCGGGCTCATGTCGCTCAGTTCAAAGACCACGCTCAAAACCCTCCCTGCCTCGCAAGAAGTGTCCTTCATGGTCCACGAAGACTATATGGTCATTGATATCGTGAGGCGAACTGATGGGACCTTCGTCCACCGCTACCTCACCGGACCGTTCAAGCGAGACAACGGAGACGGCACAAAGTTACTGCTTTGGGCGCCAAACGAAGGAATGCGAGCGTTTCGCATGGGCGCCTATGAACGGGCACTCACCGACCCCAAGAACGGCGAGTCCGTGACGGTAGAAGTGGACGGCACGGGTAGCATCATCGGCGTGCATGACCTCCAGTTCGATCTTCAAATCGGCCAGGTCGCCACCCCGGGAAGTAAGGCACATCTGTTGCTCACCGGCACGATCTCCAAAATGAAGTCTAATTTTATCTTCTTCAAGACGCCCATTGGCATCGTCAACGTCAACGCCAAGATCGGCATCAAGAATGCCAAGATCGGGCAGACCATGACCTTGCATATGCACAACGACTTCGTCGTAGCGGATCTTGCCGCGTCCAGCGATTCGGCTCTTATCCGCCGTTTCATCACAGGACCGTTGGAATTTGCCACTGCAGATCGAGCCAGCGTCCGGCTCTGGACCCCTGAGGGGGAACAGACCTACCCGGCAGAGCTTGGGAGATCCACACTGAACGGGGCACGGGAAGGGACCCCTATTACGGTCGAACTCAACGGGCAAGGCGACGTCCTTGAATTTCACCGGATGAAGTAATCACCGTCGAGTCTTCGTCTTGACTCTCTTTTCAATCCCCTCGTAGACTTCGCTGCGTATGATCCCCTCATCCACGATTCGCCGCTCGCGGGCCTCGTCCTCCATGGATCCCCAATCCGTGAAAAACTTTGATACGCTGTATAAGGATCATGCAGACCTCATGTATCGCTTCGCCCATCGGTTGTGCGGCGAACCGGAGGCGGCGAAAGATCTGGTACAGGAGACCTTTTTGAATGCCTATCGGGGCTTCGACAAATTCCGTGGTGACGCCCAGATTTCGACGTGGCTCTATACGATCGCCTCGCGGGCATGCCTGCGCATGCGGCGCAGACGGAAAGGCGCCCCGGAACGAGAGTTATCCCTGGAGGAATTCATTCCGACATCTGATGGCGAGTTCCGTTTGCAGATTCCGATCGATGGACTCAGCCCTGAAGCCGCGCTCCACAATAAGCAATTGCGAGCCGCGCTTGATACCGCGATCAACCAGTTACCGAAAAAGTACAAAATGGTCTTGGTGCTTCGCGACATGGAAGGATTAAGCGCCAAGGCGGTTGGTTCCATTATGGGCTTGAACGAACGAGCGGTGAAATCGCGCTTGCACCGGGCCCGACTGTTTGTGCGCCGTCACCTCAGTGCTCGAGGCCTCGGTGAAGCTCTCATTGACCATAACCACGACTCACGTGGGGAGCGGAGGAACTGATCCACATGGCACAGCGTAGCGCGTCCAAGCGGAAACGGCATGCGTCAACGACCCGGCAGCCACACACCCATGGGAAAAGCCGATGTCTGCGCATCCTTCGCCAGTTGTCCGCCTATATCGACGACGAACTGTCTACGAATATCTGCCATGAAATTCGGCGACATCTGGGTGCGTGCCCCAATTGTGAAACCTTCGTGACATCGTTGCGCCAAACCGTGTCGCTCTGTCGCCACAGTCCGGCACCGACGTTATCGACCGCCGACCGAGCATTGATGCGTGAGAAGATCTTGAAAACCAAAACCGCCTCATCTCGATAACCCACAACCGCGTGACATTTTTTCATCATGACTAAGAACCTCTTGCATGGAATGCTCCTCCTCTTGGGACTCCTGACGGCCTTTGAGACAACCGTGCCTGACCTTGCGACGGCAGCGTCCAAACCTCACCAACAGGCAACTAAAAACAAGGCCGTCCATAAGGCCGCCGTCGATACAGCCCTTCGGTATGCCGAGGCCATCGCCAAAGGCGACAAGATCACGACTGGACAGCTGGACTTCACCTGCCAATACAAGCTCCTGACGGTGCCGTCGACCAACTCTCCACATCCTCCGGCAACCGAAGCTTCGTATGAGGGTTGCTGGCAGGAACTGATTGCCGGCCATGCCCCGGTCTTGAAGCGATCGGATATTGGGATGAACATCCTCTGGCCTAGCGCAGGTTCCCTGGTTTTTTATGGAGACGAGCTCTCCCGGACTCAGGCCTCTGCCTTTGTGATGGATGCCCTCGGAGTCTCGCCCCCTGGAACTGGCCTTCATTTCACCGTGACAGACAGCCGTCAGATCCCGAACGGATCCTTCCGACTGAAAACCAACGGGAAAGTCCTTGGCGTCCCGACCACAGTGGTCGACTTGACCGTTCACTATCACGACCCACTCACGTCACCGGTATCGTTCGCGCCAGGCTCCGTCCACTGGGCGAATACGATCACACGCGAACGTCGAGCCGTGAAATCTATCACCACTCGCTGGGTCGTCTTCACCGGACTCCGAACACATGGGTTCCGACGCGACAGCGCTGTCTTCCACCTCCCTGTTGCCACCACACCTGAAGCACCAGGCATGGTGGCAGAGAGGATACCGTTCGCCACCGAACCAAGCCGCCCCCTTCCGGACTCTATCGTCTGGTGGGGTCCTGATGATCAGCCTGGCAGGCTGACAGCGGCAGCCGTACAAGCCGCGGCGTTTCCTGAATTACGCGATCGCGTCGCCCTGCTCAATCGCATCTTGATCATCGACCCGCATCAGGTCAACGCGCTCACGCTCCT
>JANPKE010000498.1:0-4840 GCA_031425875.1 Nitrospirota bacterium | reverse complement strand
GTTCAAATCCTCTCGCCCCGACCAAACCAAGCGTCCTCCACCAGAAGTCTAATCTTTCCAAGTCAAGGGCGACGGGATACAGGCCTCCAGTAGGCCTTGTCTGTTTTACTTCGCTCGGTTCGGTCCTCTCGACAACTCTATGCCGTGATTGACATTTGAGAGGATGGAACCCAACGGTGTCTTTCTTTCATGGCAAACTGCATGTTCTGCTAACGGTCCCTGCATTCAGGTCTGTCATACATTGCTCAGTCGATCGTTTGCAAAATCTAGATGGTGGGCTCAGTTTCTAGCGTGGAAATGTAAAACGCGTGACGCATCTGAAGAGGTGTGAGAATATCCGCTGAGCAATGCCGCGTATGGCAGTTGACGAGTCATGATTGTGGTAGAGCCAGATGCCTCAATCGGTCGATGAACCGCCGGTTCGAGCACACATTCTCGTGGTCGGTCGTGTGCAGGGAGTAGGGTTTCGTGCGTTCGCGGCACGTACCGCCACCAGGCTTAATCTGTTGGGGGGCGTCCGCAACCTCGACGACGGCCGGGTTGAGCTGCAGGTCGAGGGTAGGAAAACGGTGATTGAAGACCTTCTGCGAGAATTGAAAGCCGGTCCTCCGGCTGCGCATGTCAGGACAATAGCGGTGGAATGGAGCGTTGCAACCGGTCGGCATTCACACTTCGACATTTGGCATTAAGGAACGAGGAGTCATGAGTCGACAGGAAGACGAGGAGTCCGAGTTGAGCGAAGCTCGACGGCACACTGTCGATGATATGGACGCCTCAGAACCTGCGAGCGCATCTGATCAGGGCGAGCGAGAAACGGGTCGATCAGAAGGACTTGACACGCTGAAGAGTTACCTGCGGGAGGTCCGTCGATCGACACTACTGACCTTCAAGCAAGAACAGCAGCTCGGCAAACGGGTGATGGCTGGCGATGAGCAAGCTCGGCAACAGATGATCGAATCGAATCTGCGGCTTGTCATCAGCATCGGGAAACGCTACATGCATCGAGGGTTTCCATTTTCCGACATCGTGGAGGAAGGCAATTTAGGACTGATCAAAGCAGTCCAGAAATTCAATTACAAGCGGGGGTTCAGGTTTAGTACCTACGCGTCTTGGTGGATCCGTCAATACATCGAGCGGGCGATCATTAATCAAGGTAAGTTGGTGCGTTTGCCTGTGCACGTGGTGGAGCGTCTCAATCGTTATCTGAATCGCGTCGAGCAGTTGGTGCAAGCGCTTGGGCGGGAGCCGAGGGCGGCCGAAGTGGCTGCCAAGATGAAGACATCGGAAGAAGACGTGTTGGACCTGAAGCAGTTGGTGCGCACGACCTGCTCGCTCGATAGCCCGCTTAATGACCACACGGATACCTTTCTGCGCGATGTGATCGAGGATCCCGTTGGGCTCTTGCCCGATGAGACCGCCGATGGGGTTCGGCGGAGGACGGAACTGATGGCGTGGGTGAGGGAGTTGCCTGAGAAAGAGCAAACTGTTATTGTGTCACGGTTCGGACTCGACGGAGACGAGGCGAAGACGCTCGAAGAAATCGGTCGCACCATGGGACTGACTCGTGAGCGCGTCCGGCAGATCGAAATGGCGGCGTTAGTTCGGCTTCGCAACACCATCGGCAGAAAAGCCATGACACAGGCAGACTTGCTCTAAATCCCGTGACCACCGTCAACTATCAGGCACTCATTCGAGAAGTGCCGGACTTTCCGAAGCCCGGTATTCTCTTTTATGACATCACCACACTCCTGAAGGATCCTGCCGCGCTTGGGAGTCTTGCCGACCAATTGACGACTCGGTATCAGGATCGAGGGATCACCAAAGTTGTTGGGATTGAGTCGCGCGGGTTTATTTTTGGCGGGATTCTTGCTGCCCGTCTCGGGGCTGGATTTGTTCTGGTTCGTAAGCCTGGAAAACTTCCGGCTGATTGTTATGAAGTCAAATATAGCCTTGAGTATGGACAGAATAGTCTTGCCGTGCACCGTGACGCGATCCAAATCGGCGAGCCCGTGCTGATCGTCGACGACCTGTTGGCGACCGGAGGAACAGCAGAGGCGACGGTCCATCTTGTTCGTCAGCTTGGTGGCACGATTGTCGGACTCGATTTTCTGGTTGAACTCAAGAGTTTGAGGGGACGCGACAAACTCGCCGGGTACGAGGTCCATTCGACCATTACCTATCCCTAGGGGTTAGGCATCCTTCCAAACCCCTTGCTCAAGGGGCACAGGGCGTGATATACAAGCCGGAATTTTCGACCCTCCAACTACGTACCTTATTTCTGGAGCGGACTCTCTATATGGCAACAAAAATACAGGCAAAGAAGAAGAAGGGTGGGGCAAAGACGAAACCCGTGGACGCTATGGTCAAGAAATCTCAGCCGGCGACCACGGAGGCAGCCGTGGTGCCCAAGGCGACGTCCGAGGTCGAGATAACGGTGCCGGTGCGGCCTAAGGAAACGGCAAAAGAGCGGGAAGCGCGGGAACAGCGGCAGGAAGTGCTTCATAAAATGCTCATTAGCAAACGCCAAGAGATTATTAGAGAAATCGAAGAGAGTCTGGGGCAGTCGTTGACTGAAGATCAGCAGCGGCGTCTCGAGTCAGCGCGTGATGTTGGCGACCAAGCCTTAATGGATCTTGAGCGGGAACTTGGCATTTCGTTGATGGAGATGCGTAACCGCCGGCGCCAGTCGATTGATGAAGCCCTCACTCGGTTACACGACGGGACGTACGGGATGTGTGCCGAATGTGGGATTGAGATTAGCGAAAAGCGTCTCCAGGTGGTCCCCTTTGCCAAGCTCTGTGTGGAGTGCCAATCGCGCGCGGAATTGCTGGAGAAAATCGAACGCGAAGAGGATCGCGACTAGCTGACAAAGTTCCCTCTCCCTTCACCCTGCATCTTTTCCTTCCCCATCATGAATGGGCAGACTTCAGAACGAGCCGTCGTTCTTGCCAGTGGCGGATTGGACTCCACGGTCACGGCAGCCATTGCACGGCGCGATGGATATGCGCTGTACTTCCTGACCATTGCATACCAACAGCGTCACGCGGTGGAGATTGAGCGGTCGAGACAGGTGGCGACGGCTCTGGAAGTTGATCAGCATCTAGTGATCAACGTCGATTTAGGGACAATTGGTGGATCGGCCCTGACCGGCAATCTGTCGGTGCCGAAGCGTCGGACTGAATCTGAACGGAACCGGGATGTGCCTGTGACCTACGTGCCAGGCCGAAACCTGATTTTTCTGTCCTTGGCGGCGGCTCACGCTGAGGTGCTGGGGGCCTCAATTATCTATTTCGGCGCCAATGTAATTGACTATTCTGGTTATCCTGACTGTCGCCCGGAATTCATCCAGGCTGTAGAGGCAGCAGTTCAAACGGGAACAAAAGCAGGAATGCAGGGCAAGGGTATTGAGATTCGAGCGCCACTGCTTCGGATGTCGAAGGCGGAAATTATCAGGCTGGGCCTGACTCTGAACGTTCCCTTTCAGCTCACGCATAGTTGTTACGATCCGGTTGGGTCGATGGCCTGTGGGCAGTGCGACAGCTGTCTGATTCGGAAACGGGGATTTGCTGAGGCGGGAGTTGTAGATCCAATTCAGTATGCGGTATGTTGATTCAATGGTCGGCACGGACAGGTGGTTACGCTCTATGAAGTCATCACGAATGCAGTGGGTCAGCTTCGTTCTGGTGATGTTTGGCGTCGTACCAGCGTGCAGCCAAAACGGGGTGGAACCGCAGGGAACGGGAACCGTGGCCTCGGCTCCGGCCGAGTTACGGGAAGGAGAGCAGAAGTTCAATACGTACTGCTCAACCTGCCATGGGATTGGGGGAGTGGGAACGACTCAAGGCCCGCCGTTTCTTCACAAGGTCTATGAACCCAATCATCACGGTGACGAAGCGTTTCGACGAGCGGCGGCCAACGGAGTAAAGGCTCATCATTGGCAGTTTGGTGATATGCCAAAGATTGATGCGGTTCAATCACCGGATGTCGATCACATCGTGAAATACATCCGCTGGCTTCAGAAACAGGGTGGAATTTTTTAACACTGATGTCATCGCGAACACTCCTGCCCCGCACCAGTTCTCGTTGCGGTTATTGGAAACGACAAGAGGAGAGTGTTCGGTTCTATCGAGCGCTGTGTACGTAGAGCGCGCTAGACAACCAAGGAGGGCCCCATGACTAACGCACGTTCCATGTCCATGTTCGCGGTTCTTGCATTCCTGCTTGGATTCGTCCTGGGAGGGGTGTCGTTACATGTGGCATCTGCCGAGGGGCTCTTTGGGATCAAGGACTCAGTCACCCAGATGGGGAGTTCGTTGATCGAAATGCAGAAGAACGTGGATGACCTCCAAAAGAATATGAATAAGATCAAACAGGTGAAAGACCAATTGTCTTCATTGCCCTCCTCGGGTGGTGGAGTGGGTGGGGCAATGGACTCCCTCATGAAAAAGGTTGGCCAATAAAAAGATTTTGACCACAATCTGAGATCCCGTACGTTTCAAACTCCACACTCCGAACGAAAATCACAATCCGGTTGACCTTACGAAGAGTCGGGGCCAACCTGGCTGCTCTATCTTCTACAAGTGAGACCGGCTCGGCCTTGCCCCTCTGCAAGAGCTGGCGCTGAATCGTTGTAATATCCTTACTATGCAAATTCCGGATCCTGCCTAGGGGGGATCGTCTCACAGATTGGATCAACAGTTAGGATACTGAGGTTAAAAAGGATCGGAAGTCAGTGTCGGGTGGGTGTCCATTTCTTGGCCCGTTCTTCGGATTCGGTAATCTGGCTGCGAGTCATCCGTGTGGCAATTGTGTCGCGTGATTCAGCAGCTCGTTTCTCGCC
>JANPKE010000497.1:0-2276 GCA_031425875.1 Nitrospirota bacterium | reverse complement strand
AGGCCAACGCGCAGAAATCGTATGGTTTCTTGGTCAGACAGCGGGGTGTGAACAGGCTCGTCTCCTACTCGATCGCTATCGTGGGGCGGACGTGAACGTGCTCTTGCATGAGGTCACCCGCCGATGGGACGACCTCTTGGGTGTCGTACAGGTCCATACGCCGGAGCGCGCGACGGATATCTTCTTGAATCGATGGGTGCTCTATCAAACGCTGGTGTGCCGCGTCTGGGCAAGGGCGGCGTTTTATCAGTTGAGCGGGGCCTATGGGTTTCGCGATCAACTGCAAGATGTCATGGCCCTGAGTGTGGCGGCACCCGACGTCACGCGCGAGCATTTGCTGAGGGCGGCCGCGCGGCAGTTTGTCGAGGGCGACGTCCAGCATTGGTGGCATCCTCCGTCCGGACGCGGTGTGCGGACACGTATTTCTGACGATCTGCTCTGGCTGCCCTACGCGGTAATCCAATTTCTTGAAGTGACCGGCGATATGACGGTGCTGGACGAAATGGTGCCCTTCCTAGAAGGCCCGGCACTGGTTGAGGGGCAACATGAATCCTATTTTGAGCCACGGGTGTCGCAGACGAGCGCCACCCTTTTTGAACATTGTGCGCGTGCGTTGGACCGAAGCCTGGTCGTCGGCAGTCATGGCCTTCCGCTCATGGGTACCGGTGACTGGAATGACGGAATGAGTCGTGTGGGCCAGCAGGGCAGGGGGGAGAGTGTCTGGCTCGGGTGGTTTTTGCACACGGTGCTCTGGGAGTTCGCCAAGGTGGCGGCTCAGCGTGGGGAGCGTGCTCGTGCCGAAACGTGGCGGCTGCATGTGAGTGCGTTAAAGGCCGCGATCGAGCGGGACGGGTGGGACGGGGAGTGGTACCGTCGTGCGTACTTCGATGACGGGACGCCACTCGGTTCCGCTGCAGACCCGGAATGTCGCATCGATTCCATTGCTCAGTCCTGGGGAGTGATCAGCGGCGCGGCAGATCCGGACCGCGGCGCGCGTGCCATGGCAGCGGTGGAACGGCATCTTGTGAGTCGGCGGGATGGGCTGATCCGTCTGTTGGCACCACCCTTTGATCAAATGTCGAGGGATCCAGGCTATATCAAAGGCTATGTCCCTGGCGTCCGGGAAAATGGGGGTCAATATACCCACGCGGCAGTCTGGACCGTGCTGGCCTTCGCGGCATTGGGTGAAGGTGACAAGGCCGGCGAGTTGTTCCGTCTGTTGAACCCTGTTCATCGGGTCTCCTCGCGAGCGAGCGTCCAGCGCTATAAAGTTGAGCCTTACGTCGTCGCCGGCGACGTGTACGGCGAGCCCCCACATGTTGGGCGTGGGGGATGGACCTGGTACAGCGGCGCAGCGGGTTGGCTCTACCGGGCCGGTATGGAATGGATGCTCGGTTTCCGCGTGCGCGGTGCCACGCTCTCCGTCGATCCTTGTGTTCCACGCCACTGGCCGGGGTACTCGATTCGTTTCCGGTATCATTCAGCAGTCTATGCCATCGCGGTGGAAAACCCGCATCATGTGAGCCGTGGCGTGATGCTGGCAGAGCTTGATGGAAAGACCATAATCAGCCGGGACAATATCCCTCTCATCAAGGAAGGCGAGCACCATATTCGCATCGTGCTCGGATGATTGAGGTCTGTAAAGTTGATCTCGCTTCAGAGGATTAACCAAAACAGTTAATGGGGGGTCCTTATAGACTGATCGTGAGAACTTCCGTCTCTCCCCGTGCTGACAGAGGCGACTTCCTGGTCACGAATTGGGATCGTCTTCTGTCGAGGCAATAACGGAGTGTTTAACGAAGGAGGTCTTCATCATGAGACTCTTTACAATTATCATAGCGGGACTCATGTGTATCGGAATGCCCATGCTTGCTATGGCGAATCCAGCCATGCTGCCCAAACATCCTGGGTATCCATCAAGCGGAGAGTTTGCAAACGATACGGGTCGGAACAACTTAACCTATGGCCAATCCATTGCGGAGGCCGCTAAGTCCGGAGATACAACCATGGGCACGATGCCTATTGATCCCAAGAATATCGAGATGCTGGAGCCCCAAGTTGTCGACCCACTAAAAGGTGCGCCGGAACCGTCGGTGAAGGAAGGTGTACGGATGCCAAAGAAATAAGCCAGATGTGTAAGCCCACGGTGTAGTTGCCAAGAATCTCGTATTGGTGCTGGTGGAGGAATGAGTAGAAGCAGGGTACGGTGACAGAGGTCCAGGTCACGCTACGGTGTGAGAGATGTCAACTGGAAAGACGGAGTGCGCTTCGAAGGG
>JANPKE010000496.1:0-1709 GCA_031425875.1 Nitrospirota bacterium | reverse complement strand
TGTTAACAACAAGCTCTTTTCCGATATATCGCTACAGGCTTATTACTTTGACTCCGGCAACATCAATTCGGTCATGGAAACGGGGCAGCGAGATTCCCAGCGAGAAATGTGTCAGAGATGCCTGGTGCTATCAGCAAAGTGGTCGTCAAGTTGAAAGGCTTGAGCCACACCGATCTCGATGATGTTGATATCCTGCTGGTGGGTCCTGCTCATGTCTGATGCCGGCGGTACCTCTCCAAACGGCACATGGTAATTATTCCTGAGAGACGACAACCCACAAGATCGCGGTTCTATCGCGGGCAGATAGGAATTGACCATACACCACGAACTGACCAAACCGCACCCGGCGACGGTGGCCCTCCACCGTCGCCGTACCAAGAAGGACGGCTCCTCATCATGAACTGGCTTCCGTACTGGTCTGTTCGTCCCTTCTCCCATCGATGCGTTCGTCATGTACGTCCGTGCATCAAGGAGGACTCATCATGCGCACACTGACTTGCAGCGTGCTCGCCCTCACAGCATGCCTTGCCATACTACCCGCCTGGTCGGCCCTTGCCGAAGACAACCGCGGCGACTCCGCGACATCTCTCAAAGGCACGTTTCGGTTCAGCGCGGTCAAGACCTGTCTTGACAGTGCAACAGGCTCCACGGCTCACTTCTACATCGAAGGAACCATCGTCTATGATGGCCACGACTCTGCCCAGCTCACACAACAAGGCACTCTGGTCCTTCCTGGTCCAACCTCTACGTCATTTGAGGAGACTGCTGAACTCAGCTATACCGTGAAGCCAAATGGAAGTTTTAGCCAAGAGGGCACCTTCCGCGCAGTGGATAAGTCCTATACCCTAACGGGTGCAAAAATGAGTGGGCACATCGATCCTCACGGTTCCGTCTTGATCTTGAGCGCCGTCCCTTCAGCGAAAGAAATGCTCGTCATACCAGGAAGAGGGGTTTCTGAGCATCTTTGTGGTGCCTCTGGAACGGCAGTCCGGATACGCTAGTCATCGTATGCATTTGGCGCACGACGAGCACGTACGCGAAAAGTATGAACCAGGTAAGAATATGGATTGAGTGAAGTTCAAGTGGCAATGCGCGAACCATTTCGCAATGTCTGCCAGGCCTTGAACTCAGTGAGAAGCAAAGAGTCGGCATCAGAAAACGTTTCATGCTGGAATGGCAGGGTTTGGTAGACTTGCTGTACACTGTCTCTGCGCCGAGTCACCCTTCTCACGGAGGCTCGTATGACCCACACCAACCAAGAGCAGCTCTACCGAGCGCGGGCGCTGAAATTATTTCCCTGGGTCTGTGCCCACTGCGGGCGCGAATTTGAGGGAAAGAAGCTGAACCAACTCACGGTCCATCACAAGGACCACAACCATCAAAACAATCCTCCTGACGGCAGCAACTGGGAGTTGCTCTGCCTCTACTGTCACGACAATGAGCATCAGCGCGATCAGGTCGGTAGCGGGTCGAACGATTCGCCATCGAGCCATGAGCCGGATCGCCCCTTCACCCCATTTTCCCATCTTGCCAATCTGCTCAAGCGCAACACCACAGCCTGATCGAAGCCGGTCCGAAAAACTCAAGGCCAGGACAGACTGCACGAAAACAAGAGTACGGGCCTATGATGTGTGAAACGAACGCGCGCGCGTTCTTGGAGGCTCTCCTGCCTCCCACGGGCCCTCGTTTTACTCGTCGAGTCCGCTCCG
>JANPKE010000495.1:0-2243 GCA_031425875.1 Nitrospirota bacterium | reverse complement strand
CGCCTGGCTGGTCGTCGGACTCTCATGCAGATGACAAGCTTCGACTTCGTCTTGCTGTTGATCATCAGCGAAGCCACCCAAAATGCCATCCTAGGCAATGACCATTCCATCACGACCGGCATTTTAGCGATCGTAACTCTTGTCGGAACCGATATCCTCCTGGCTTATTGGAAACAGCGTTCCGCGAAAGTGGAACGTTGGCTGGATGGACTCCCGTTGATTATCGTAAATAATGGCATTCCGCTGAAGCCGTTGATGGACCGTGCACGAGTCAATGAGGAAGATGTGCTGGCTGCCGCTCGCCAGGGCCCTGGCCTGGAGCGAATGGAACAAATCAAATATGCCGTACTAGAAGTAGGAGGTGGCATCTCAGTGATCCCAAAGTAACTACGCCGGGACTACGACAGACAGCACGTCTTCTAGTCGATACTGTAGGAATGCCACAAGGCTAGGGTTTGCTCTAGTACTCCCTGTAGAGAGCAGCGCGCACAGTCATACAAACCACTGCGACTGTCTGACCTTTCCACGGTCCTTAGGAGAGTGGGTCGGCCTGTCCGCAAGAATAGCGGCACACGAAGGTATGGGAACATGAAAAAGACAGCGACGGTTGAAAGAGAATTGGGCACAGTAATCATCACCGGCAGTAGTGGTCGGATCGGGAGTGCGTTCATTGATCGCATCGGAGAAAGCTTTATCGAAATGGGGTTCGATCGCGAAGGGCCGCCCCATCCGCCGCCGAGCACCGAGCACGTCATCGACTGCGATCTGAGCTCGGATCGCAGTGTGCGGGCGGCGTTGGACAAAGTGCGCGGGCTCGGACATACACGAATTTCCTCGGTCATCCATCTTGCCGCCTACTATAGTTTTTCCGGCGAGCCGAGTCCCTTGTATGAGCACGTCACCGTGCGGGGCACTGAACGGCTGTTGCACGGGTTGCGCGATTTTGAGGTCGAGCAGTTCATTTTTTCCAGCACCATGCTCGTGCACGCGCCGTGCAGACCGGGACAACGCATCAACGAAGATTGGCCCCTCAAGCCGAAATGGGACTATCCCAAGTCGAAGGTCGCGACCGAGCAACTGATTTTGCGTGAACGAGGAGACGTGCCGGTGGTGTTACTGCGTATCGCCGGGGTGTATGACGATCACTGCCATTCGATTCCCATCTCACAGCAAATCCAACGCATATACGAGCAGCAGTTCATCGGCCATCTATACTCGGGCGACCTCACGCATGGAGCCTCTTTCGTGCATATGGACGATATGGTTGAGGCCTTGGTACTCGCGGTCGAGCATCGCCAGGACCTTCCACCGGTCACGACCCTGCTCATCGGCGAGCCGGACACGGTCGGCTATGACGAACTTCAACGCACCATCAGTCGCCGGCTTCACGGCCATGAATGGAACACCTATCGCATTCCTAAGTCGATCGCGAAACTTGGCGCCTGGCTCCGAACCTTGCTGCCAGGCGCCGATCCGTTCATCAAGCCGTGGATGATCGACATCGCTGACGACCATTATGCCCTCGATATTTCTCGCGCCCGTGCGCTGCTCGGTTGGAATCCTCGACACTCGTTGCGTGACACATTGCCGAAGATGCTCACCGCGCTTGAAGCCGACCCCGTGGACTGGTATCGGACAAACGATTTGAACGCGAAGACCGTTTCGGACGGCCCATCCTGGCCGCATGTGGTGAACCTGCTGCTCGGATTGTGGCTCATCGGCACCGTGCCGACGCTCGGCACGATCGAGCCCGCATTGATTGTGAGCGATCTCGCGAGCGGTGCGGCGATCCTACTGTTCAGTGCGCTCGCTCTTCGCCATGCCTGGGCCGCCTGGACCGTGTGCGGGGTGGGCCTGTGGGTGATGAGCGCGCCCCTCATATTCTGGACATCGAATGCCGCCGTCTACAACAATGACCTGCTCGTGGGCGCGCTGGTGGTTACTTTCGCTGTCATTGTCCCGCAGTTCGGTCGTGATGACCCCGGCTCAGGCGCTCCGCCCGGCTGGAGTTACAACCCTTCCGGGTGGGTGCAACGATTGGCGATCGTCTTCCTGGCGTTGATCGGCTTTTTTCTCGCTCGTTATCTTGCAGCGTTTCAACTGGGGCACATCGTGTATCCATGGGACCCGTTTTTCGGCGAGGGCACGAGACGTGTCCTCACCTCGGACGTCTCGAAAGCCTTTCCAGTATCCGACGCTGGATTGGGTGCGCTCTCATACCTGCTCGACGCTCTGGCCGGGGT
>JANPKE010000494.1:0-2327 GCA_031425875.1 Nitrospirota bacterium | reverse complement strand
TGAGCTGAAACTGCTCGCCGACGTCGGACTGGTTGGTTTTCCCAACGCCGGCAAATCGACCCTCATTGCAGCCATCTCAGCGGCTAGGCCCAAGATCGCTGACTACCCCTTCACGACGTTGATCCCCAATCTCGGCATTGTTCGGTTGGGATCCGAAGGAAGTTTTGTCGTGGCTGATCTTCCCGGCCTGATTGAAGGCGCCCACGAGGGGAAAGGCCTGGGCGTCCAGTTTCTCCGCCATATCGAACGGACCGCGTTCTTGCTCCACTTGATCGATGTCTCAGAATGGGCCCCTGATGATCCCCTGGCCAGCTTTGAGACTTTGCGGCGGGAACTTGCCGCCTATGATGGAGGGCTCACCACACGCCCTTTCGCCGTCGTGCCAACAAAGATCGATGTGATCGGCACAAGCGAACGGCTGGCTCAGCTGCAGACCTATTGTCGCCTCAACGGCTATCCGTGCTTGCCGATTTCCGCTGCCACGAATCAAGGGCTTGCTGACTTGATCACCTACCTCGGGAAACAGGTCGTGCGTGTACGAAAGACGCCATGCGAGACAAGCTCCTAGGACAAGCGCGGCGGATCGTCATCAAGATCGGCAGCAGCCTGATTGCGTCGCGTGCGGAAGGTCTGCGCCCCCAACACATTGAGCGATTGGCTGATGACATCGCAATGCTCCGAACAGCAGGTCGGGAAATCCTGGTGGTCTCTTCCGGTGCCATCATATCCGGTATCCGAAAGTTGGAACTGAAGGAGTATCCCAAGAGCCTCCCGGTCAAGCAAGCGGCCGCAGCCGTGGGGCAGAGCCGGCTCATGTGGGCCTATGAAAAAGCGTTTGAACGTCTCAATATTCACGTAGCGCAAATTCTGCTCACCCACCAGGATCTCGCCGATCGCCGCCGATTCCTGAACGCTCGCCATACACTCGCGGCACTCATCGGTTTCGGCATCGTGCCCATCATCAATGAAAACGACACCGTCGCGGTCGATGAAATCAGAGTCGGTGATAACGACACCCTCGCGAGCGAAGTGGCTCACCTGGCCGATGCGGACTTGCTGGTGATTCTCTCTGACGTTGACGGACTGTATACGGAAGATCCACGCAAGAACCCGTCGGCGACCTTGATTCCGCTGATTGCGGAGATTACCGAAGATATCGAGCGCCTGGCAGGAGTGTCCAGCACCTTTGAAGGGACCGGCGGAATGTCGACGAAGCTTCGAGCCGCCAAGAAAGTCGGTGAGTACGGAATTCCGACATTAGTGCTCAATGGCGAACGGGCCGGACTCCTCCCAACGGTCCTTAGCGGAGGGCCCGGTGGCAGTCTCTTTTTCGCCCGGGAGCGTCGGCTGACCAGTCGTAAACATTGGATCGCCTTTACGCTGCGCCCCCGCGGCCAAATCCATCTCGACCAGGGGGCGGTAGATGCCTTGACCAATCGAGGCAAAAGCCTGCTGGCCTCCGGCATCCTCCAGGTGACGGGATCATTTGAAGCCGGCGATCCGGTCAGCTGCCTCGATACGGACGGAAAAGAATTCGCAAAAGGCCTGGTAAACGTGTCGTCCGACTTATTGGGTCAGATGAAAGGTCTCAAGACCGCGGACATTCACGCACAGTTTGGACCTCAAGAGTATGAGGAAGTTATTCACCGGGACAACCTAGTCATCCTCTAGTGCTGAGTCATGAATTCTTCGAGCCCCGATCTTCGGCACCCAGCACTCAGCCCGCTTCGCCCGCGCAGCGAGGCGAGCACCGAACACTCGCCCCTCAAAGTGGGCCTGCTCGGTGGAAGCTTCAACCCTATTCATAATGGTCACCTGACCATTGCTCAGCACGTCCATGAGCGCATGCAGCTCTCCCAGGTTCTTTTCATTCCGACCGGCGATCCGCCCCATAAGCGGGACGGCTCACTGGCTCCGGCGAATGTTCGGCTTCAAATGGTCCGGCTTGCGATTGCTGACAACCCGCTGTTCACAGTATCGGACATCGAGATGCAGCGAAAAGGAAAGTCCTACTCCATCGATACTATTCGGGCATTACAAGATCACTATGGCCCATCCACGGGGCTGTACTTCATTATTGGACTCGACGCGTTTCTAGACTTCCCGACTTGGAGAGAACCAAAGGAGCTCTTACGGATCTGCCATTTCGTGGTCGTTCCCAGACCTGGGCAATCTTTTCGGGCATTGGCTGGAATGTCACTGCTCCCTACACTCGATCCTGGTGGGCTGACAGGGCTAGACACCGGTGCCCTCAACAGACTAGACATCGCCAGCCCCTCTGATCCAGGAGTCACCTGCCTCGCCTTTCCACCCTGTCCAACATCGGC
>JANPKE010000493.1:0-10433 GCA_031425875.1 Nitrospirota bacterium | reverse complement strand
CGCGCAGGTCTCCGATCGACTTCAGGACCAGAGTCACCCCGATTCAGTCGTCGGTGTGGTCGATCAGACGCTGGCCGATGCCATTTCCCATGTTCATGAGCTAAAGCGATCTTTGATCATGGTCGATGCCCAGATTCGGGAGCTCAAAGTTGAGACGGCCCAGCAAGACATGCTTTCTCTTCAGCGTGACTTGGCGCTTCGTTCGGGAGGTATTGAACGGCTGCCTGTCGTTCGAGGTGCGGCCGCGGCTGGACAGCCGCTCAGTGCGCTTCCACGGAGCTCCTCCGCTTACGTGGCCACCGTGTTGCGAGGGCCTTTTCTGTTGGCTCCGACCAGCGATCTTCAGTTCCGACCGGGCGACATCGTGGTGTTGATCGGTGCGCAAACGGAACTCGATCAACTGGTCTCATGGTTTACCGGTCAGCATTCCTCGCACCACGTCGTTCACACGATCAGCGTTGGAGAGTAGGCACATCGACAGAGATCAGATACAATATCTCTCAATGCTGACCCGTGCATTCCCATCAGGACGTGTGGTGCTCTCCTGTGTTGCTGCTCTTCTTTCCGTTGTCATCGGACACGGCCAGGCTGAGGCCGTATCGCCTGATTCACCAGGCATTCGCATGCTCGAAGAGATTCAAGCCGTCATTACCGAGCTTGCTGAGCAGGCCAAGCCTTCCGTCGTCAATCTGTTTCCCATCACCGGCACCAGTCGGCCTCGCGAAGGACCCGGAGAGCGGACGCCGAATGCGTCAGGCTCCGGCTCGGGGCTGATCGTCGACAGTGACGGCCATATCGTGACGAACAATCATGTCATCGGCGATGCCAATCAGATTGAAGTGCGGTTCTCCGATAAGACGAGGCTCATCGCGCATGTGGTCGGTAAAGATCCAGACACCGATTTAGCGGTGCTAAAAGTGACCACCGATCGACCGCTGCCCAGTGCACGATTCGGCGATTCCGCCGGCGTCAAGGTCGGTCAATGGGTGCTGGCCGTCGGAAATCCATTCGGACTGGACCGGACCGTGACGCTCGGCGTGGTCAGCGGCATCGGTCGAGAAAATATGAACCTTTCACGGTATGAAAACTTCATCCAGACCGATGCCTCGATCAACCCCGGAAATTCCGGAGGTCCGCTCTTCAATCTTCGGGGTGAGGTGATCGGGATCAATACGGCGATCATTAATTTCGCCCAAGGCATCGGATTCGCCATTCCCTCGAATATGGCCAAACAGATCATCGAGCAGATATTGGCCAAGGGCAAGGTCGTGCGGGGCTGGCTTGGCGTCGGGATTCAACCGTTGACGGCCGAGTTGGGGAAAAAGTTCGGAGTCGCCGAAGGCGAAGGGGTACTCGTGAACGAAGTCTTCGAGAAAGACCCTGCGGCCTTGGCCGGGATCAAGCCGGGCGATGTCATCGTCCGGATCGACGGGGCTGTTGTTGATTCACCTAATAAGCTGTCTCGTCTGATCGCGACGCTGACTCCTGGCGCGACCTCAAAGATTGAAGTCGTCCGGGATCTGAAACACGTGACCGTGGATGTTCCTCTCACTGAACGGCGTGAGCTAGCCATCAGTACCTCGATTTCCCAACAGGAAGAGAAGGTAGACGTCAAGCTTGGTCTTGACGTCCAAGAGGTGACGGCCTCCTTGGCCGAGAGGTTCAGGCTGCGCGACTCGAAAGGTGTGCTGATCGCAAAGGTCGAGCCCAACAGTCGTGCTCAAGCGGAGGGTTTGCAGGAAGGCGACCTCATCAAAGAGGTCAACCGTATGGAAGTATCCTCCGTCGGCGAATTTACATCAGCCCTTGTGCGCTCGAGGCGCGGCGATACCATTTTGCTCCGCGTGCTTCGTGAAACCCGTGCATTTTATGTGGTGCTCAAATTATCCGACTGACAAGTTCAGTGGGTCACAGCGGCTTGCCCTTCGGCCTTTTGTCGCTCGATGACCTTTGCCGCCAACTCTCTCGGTACCTCATCATACTGCGCGAAATCCATGGCATAGCTGCCCCGTCCCCCGGTCATGGCGGTAAGGGCTGTCGCATATCGAAGTAGCTCAGCCAGCGGAACCAAGGCTTTGATCTGTTCGGCATGGTCGTGCGCGGTGACGGCCAGGATGCGACCCCGTCGGGCGCTCAAGTCTCCCATGACCGCGCCAACCGCGTCGGTCGGCGTGTCGATTTCAACCGTCATGACTGGCTCCAGTAGCACCGGATGTGCGGTCTCTATCGCTTTTTTGAATGCCATCGATCCCGCGATCTTGAACGACATCTCAGACGAATCCACCGCATGATAGGATCCGTCATAGACAGCCACCTGCACATCGACAACCGGAAATCCACTCAGCGGTCCCTCATGCATGGCATCGAGGACTCCTTTTTCCACGGCGGGAATAAAGTTTCGAGGAATCACTCCTCCGACCACGCGATTCTCAAACACATACCCATGGCCACGCGGGCGCGGCGCTACTTCAAGCCAGCAATCGCCGTATTGCCCATGACCGCCGGTTTGTTTCTTGTACTTGCCCTGTGCCTGTGATTTCGTCTTGAGTGTTTCTCGGTACGGGACCTTCGGCGTGTGGAGTCTGACATCGGCTCCGAACTTTCGATGGAGTTTCTCGAGCGCCAAATCGATGTGGAATTGCCCCATGCCGCTGAGCACCATCTCCTTGGTTTCGGCGTTGCGCGCGAATTCCAGTGTGGGATCCTCTTCAATGAGTTTGTGAAGCCCAAGGCTGACCTTGTCGATGTCCGTCTTGGACGTGGTGTCAATCGCGAACGACAAGATCGGCTTTGGTAGGCTCAGTATGGGGTAACAGATGGGAGCAGTCTCTTGACACAATGTGTCGCCGGTCTGCGTGTCCTTGAGCTTCCCGATCGCTACGATCTCTCCCGCTCGTGCGGAGTCGACGGCCACATGACGTTTGCCCAACACCGTGTAGAAATGGCCAAGCTTCTCCCGTACATTTTTGGAAGCATTCAGCACCGTGGCATCGGCATGGATGGTTCCGGACAGGACACGGCAATAGGACAGTCGACCGACGAATGGGTCGATGATGGTCTTGAAGACATAGGCGGAAAACGGTTCCTGCAGACTCCCCTTCCGCTCACAACCTTCGTGCGTCTCTGGATGAATGCCATGCCATGGATGGGTCGTGCCATGTTCGGAGGGTGACGGCAATAAGGTGACGATTGCATCCAACAAGGACCAGACCCCGACATTCTGTGTGGCGGATCCGCCATAGACGGGAAGGAACTGTCTCGTCTGGATGTCACGTCGGAGTCCCTGCAGAAGGTCTTCTTGGCCCAACTCTCCCTGGGTCACGTAGGTCTCCAACAAGGTTTCGCCGCTTTCCGCGACCGCCTCTACCAGTCGCCGGCGTGCTTCCTTCAGTAGGCTCTCTAAGGTGTTTGAAACCAATAGGTGTTCGACCTTCGAGGAGCTCATTCCTGACCGCACCAGCTTCTCATGTCGTACATCAAGTACACTGTCTAACTTCATGCCAGGATTGACAGGAATCGTCATGGGGATAGGAACGCAACCGAGCTCTTTGCGACAGATCTCCAGCGCGTTCTCATACAATGCGCCGTCCTTATCAAGCCCATTGACGAAGACCAGACAGGGAAGGTCCAACTCCTTGATTCGTGCCCACAGCCGTGACAGCTCCGTCCGTACCCCCATGGTTCCGCTCAGAAGCAGGATGACCGCATCGGCGGCCATCAGGGCGGCGAGCGGCTCACCAAGAAGATCGAGCGCGCCGGGAGGATCAATCAGGTTGATGGTGGTGTGATTCCATGTGAACTGGAGGAGGCTGGTACTTGTCGAATGGCGATGCCGAAGTTCTTCGGGCTCAAAATCAGACACAGTGGTTCCGTGTGTTACGGAACCGAGGATGGGGATCGCGCCACCGACATACAGCAAGGCCTCACTGAGAGAGGTCTTACCGGCGCCGGCGCTGGATACGACGGCCACGTTCCTGATGGGCTCCAGACGGATTGTGTCCATAGTCTGCCCTCCTTGTTTGAGTATGGGTTTAGGCCATTCGCGTCCTCACCTTCCTTAGGATGGTGTTTTGGTCGGATATCATCTCAAGGGCCTTCGTAGTCATTCCGCTGTCCGGTCAGCCATCCCTCGTCGGCAAAACTCACATACCGACCGTCTCCGATGATCACGTGGTCCAAGACACGGATTCCCAATAGCGCGCCAGCTGTTGCGAGTCGATCGGTCAATCGCCGATCTTCAGGGCTTGGAGTGGGATCTCCGCTGGGATGATTGTGAAGAAAAATGACGGCGGCGGCCGATTCACGCACGGCAAGCGCAAAGACCTCACGTGGATGCACGATGCTGAGCGTCAGGCTTCCTTCTGAGACCGTGGCTTCTTTGATTACGATATTTTTTGCGTCGAGCAGTATGACCTTGAAGAGTTCGTGTTTCACATCGCGGAGCGCAGGGTGAAAATGTTTGAACAGATCCGAGCTTGAGGAAATGCGAGTGCCCGTGGACAGTGGAACAGCCAGCGACCGTCTCCCTAAGGCCAATGCGGCTTTGAGTTGGGCGGCTTTGGCGGGACCGACACCGGGGATGGTGCAGAGTTCTTCAGTGCCACAGGCCGCCAATCCTCCCAGTCCACCGACTTGGTCGAGGAGTTCGATGGCCACTTGCACAGCGGATGAATCGCGGCGGCCAGTTCTCAGGAGGATGGCGAGAAGATGGGCATCGGATAACGCTTCGGGCCCCTTGGCAAGAAGACGTTCACGGGGGCGTTCGGTCTTTGGCCAGTGTGCAATGCTCTTTCTCGGTCCCTTGCTTGCCACGAAGACCTCAGGTGACAAAAAAATGACGACCCGGACTCTTTTGTACCGCCAAATAAGGCGAAATTACCCGTCTACAGGAAATACGTAATCCATAAGCAATTGAAATTCTTAAACATGACAAATTGGTGCAGCTCTTGCTTAAGTTTGCCACCAGCTGTGAACGTCGCCACATTGGGAGGGATCCATGGAATGTCCAAAGTGCAAAGGGATGATGATGTTAGAACGGTTCTCTGATTTTTTTCTCGTGTTCTATGCATGGAAATGCATTAATTGTGGGGCCATTATTGACCGCACCATCTCCAACAACCGTAGAAAAAGTCTGGCTGCCCGCGACCCTCAGACCGTCGCGACTCGGTAAATTGTAGCGGTTCGTGCTCGGGGCTCTGGTCCGTCTCAGAGCCTACTTGGATTCTGGATCCGTCGTGTCGTCCTTGACCTATCAACAGAGCAACGATCGCATTATAGTCTTCTGCCAGAAGACGGTCAAAAGAGTACTCAGTGCTCCTCCCCGTCTCAGTTGCGGCCTAAATGGGCTCCCTTCCATTCTGCATTTCTTGACCCCTGTAAAAACGCTATGGTAGATTCTCACATTTAGTAGACGATATTTCTGGCATGCGTGTAATCGCTGGTACCCACCGAGGTCGTCGACTCTACGGGCCGCGAACATGTGCTCTTCGCCCAACCTCTGACCGGGTTCGAGAGGCCCTGTTTTCAATTCTCGGTAATCGGCTGAAGAATGGCCGCTTTTTGGACCTCTACGCTGGGACTGGAGCCGTGGGGATCGAAGCTGTCAGCCGTGGCGTAGAACACGTGACCTCCGTCGAGTCGAACCGTGATGCATTAAAACTATTACACCAAAACTTGGAGCTGTGTCACATCGGTGAGAAAATAGCCGTGCGGAGTCAGACTGTTCAACAGTTTCTCAGCGATCCCGATCAGTGTGACGGTCCCTATGATATTGTCTTTGCCGACCCACCTTATGCGGAGGCGTCCGAGCTGCCATCATTATTGGCTGAGTCTCGGACTTACGATCTGTTTACCATGGATTCCTGGCTAGTCATCGAACATGCTGCGAAAACCGACTTGCCCATGTCGTTGGGATGCACCCAGTTTTTGCGCCGGTATCGCTACGGTGATACCGCCTTATCCCTCTATTTCCGTTCTTCTACTGTACCGGCATGAAAATCGGGATCTATCCAGGCACGTTTGATCCCATTACACATGGCCACGCTGACATCATCACCCGAAGCCTCCGCGTATTCGACAAGGTGGTCGTAGCCGTCGCTCCAAATCCGTCGAAACATCCGCTCTTCAATTTAGCCGAACGGCTTGATATGGTACAGCTGGTCATGAAGGATGTCGGACAGGTTGAGGTCACACCGTTCGATGGGTTGCTCGTCACCTATGTTGAGCGTTCAGGTGCCCATGCAATCATCCGTGGCTTGCGCGCCATTTCGGACTTTGAGCATGAGTTTCAGATGGCGCTCATCAACCGAAAACTTGCGAAGACGGTGGAGACGGTGTTTTTAATGCCGAGCGAAGAATACTCATACTTGTCCTCGACGATCATCAAAGATGTGGCCCAACACGGTGGAGATCTGGTCGATTTTCTTCATCCGGAAGTCGCCCGACGCCTCCAAGCTCGTATCCGGAGTCTCAAATCATGAAATTGGCAGCACGTGTCGGTCGTATTGCACCCTCTCCGACGTTGGCTATGGCGGCAACCGCTAAGGCCATGGCCGCGCAAGGACTCGATGTCATCGACTTTTCAGCCGGAGAACCGGATTTTGACACGCCGGAGCCGGTAAAGGCCGCGGCAGAAGCCGCCATACGCGAGGGGTTTACAAAATACACGCCTTCGTCCGGGATCGATGAGTTGCGGGGAGCGATTGCCGACAAGCTCCACGCTGAACTTGGGCTCCGGTATGAGAAGTCCCAAATCCTTGTCTCCTGCGGGGCAAAGCACTCGCTCTATAATTTGGCGGAGGCCTTGCTCGAAGCGGGTGACGAGATCATCATTCCGATCCCCTACTGGGTTTCTTATGCAGATCAGGCTCTTCTCAACGATGCGACACCGGTTCTGTTACCGACCAAAGAAGAGGACGGATACGCAGTTCATACTCCAGAGTTGGAACGACTCATTACACCGAGAACCAAAGCCATCATTGTGAACAGCCCGTGCAACCCTACTGGGGCAACGTATAATCGGGCGACGCTGGAACAGATTGCCTCAGTAGCGGTGCGGCATGACCTTCTGGTGATATCGGATGAGATTTATGAAAAGGTGCTCTATGATGGGGCGACGCACATTAGTATTGCCTCGTTGGGATCAGAGATCGCAGCACGCACGGTCATCATCAATGGCGTCTCAAAGTCTTACGCCATGACAGGGTGGCGAATCGGGTACGCGGCTGGTCCTAAGGATTTGTTGACCGCGATGGGTAATATTCAGAGTCAGAGTACCTCGAATCCCTGTTCCATCTCGCAGAAGGCTGCTGTCGCAGCGCTGCGTCTTGGGGAGCCCTTCACACGCACAATGGTGGAAGAATTTTCCCGCCGTCGAACTGCCATCGTGGAAGGGTTGAACAAGATTCCCGGTGTGTCATGCCGAATGCCGAGTGGGGCCTTCTATGCGTTCCCTAATGTGAAAGGCTTGTTGGGCAAACTCGGACCTTCGGGAGTACTGAAGACCCCGAATGACCTGGCGCAGTATCTCTTGCATGAGGCGCGAATCGCGGTCGTTCCGGGTGAACCGTTTGGAAGCCCGGAGCATCTCCGACTCTCCTATGCCACCAGCATGACGAATATCACCCGAGGACTCGAGCGAATGGGGCAGGTGTTCGCGAAGTTAGCGTAAGAGAGTTGAGGTTGATGCAACGATAAGAGGGAGGAAAGCGGTGCCGATTTACGAATATCAGTGCGACGGCTGTTCGTATCGTTTTGAAGTGAAGCAGAGCATCAAGGATGATCCACTCTCGACCTGTGAACGGTGTGGGAAAGCGATCAGACGGCTGATTTCATCGCCTGGAATCATGTTTAAGGGGAGCGGCTGGTACGTCACCGACTACTCCAACAAGCTTAAGCCTCCATCCAGCACGGGCAGCGAAACCGGTGGGGCAAGTTCAGGAGAAAAGAGTTCCGGGGAAAAGAAGGCCGGGGAAAAGAAGGAGCCGGCCGCAGCTGCTCCATCAAGCTCTGCCCCTTCTTCTTCTACAGTGACGTCGCCTGCGGCGTCGAGTAGCTCATCAACGTCTACACCGAGTACGACGACGCCCTCCTCTTCAAAATAGGCTTCTGGGTTGATTATCGGACACTGATTGCCTTGGGAGCCTGGTGCTTGCCTGTCGGCGCCTTCGGGGTACTTTTAGTGGGTAGTTTGGTCGCGGCCCTTCCGGTTGCTTTTGCCTGATTTTTATGAGGCGGTGTCTTTGGAGTCATCGCCTTCAATGCCCTCGCGCGGGTCGCATCCAGCTGATTTTGGAGGCTGGTGATCATGCCGGTTTTTTCCCGGCTGATGCGGCTCAGTTCATCAAATTGCCCCTGCAGCTCTTGTTTGGACTGAGATAAGTCAGTGACCTGGGCCTGAAGCTGAGTCTTCTCTATGGTCAGGGTTTGGGCCTCCGACCGCAATTGTTCGATCTCAGCCTGCAAGGCTGGCGGCCAATAATCACATCCCACAAGGCCAAGGGCGAAGCCGAAACCAACGACTGTACTGAGTGCCCGCATCGGATGGCGTGTCATGGCCATTCCCCTTTCATGAGAAATAATCTGCCTTTACCAGGTGCTGGTGTAGACATGCTGTGTCCCTCGCATGTTGTACACTGACTATCGTGGGGAGCTATTGTAACAGATCGCAGGAATCAGCTGAGAAGAAGATCGGCCCCGGGTGTTCGGATCTACGGCAACTTCTTGAGGTAGATCCAGGCAGCTCTAACAGGCTGTGTGGGTGAGTGCTCGGGGTGAGATTGATGTATTCACTGAATGGGTTGTTCGAGGAGAGTGACTAGCCAGGTTTATGTCTTCAGAGCCCGGTGTGCGATATCCGTTCGGAAGTGACAGCCCTCGAAAGAGATCGTCTTCGCGACTCGATAGGCCTCGCCTTGTGCCTCCAATAACGTTCGCCCTCGACCGAGTACGCCGAGGACCCGGCCTCCTGCTGTCACGATTTCATGCCCCCTCTGTGCTGTTCCTGCATGAAAGACGACGGAGGAGTCCGATAAGGTTGTTGCTGTGGGGAGTCCAGAGAGCGGTATTCCCTGCTGATAGGTACCAGGGTAGCCTCCCGATGCCATGACCACGCAGACCGTCGCGTCCGAGTGCCACTCAACAGGAAGTTGGTCAAGTCGATGTTCTATCACCGCTTCAAGAACATCGACTAAGTCATTCTTCAGCAAAGGCAACACAACTTGAGTTTCTGGATCGCCCATACGAGCGTTGAATTCGAGCACGTAGGGCGTCCCGTCCATCATCATGAGTCCGGCATACAGCACACCTTGAAACGGCGAACCAAGCCGCGCCATGGCGTCCACCATCGGCTGCAAGACTTCACGACGGACTTGTTCTTGGACCTCGGTCGTTCCCAGTGGGGCCGGGCAATAGGCGCCCATCCCGCCGGTATTCAAGCCGGTGTCTCCATTGCCGACCCGTTTATGATCCTGCGCTGGTGGCATCGGCACCACGGTTTTGCCATCGGTAAACGCCATGATCGTCAGTTCCTCGCCGTGAAGAAACTGCTCGATCAGCACCTGTTTGCCGGCTTGGCCGAACACGGCCTTCTCCATCGAATCAATAATTGCCTGTTTTGCTTGGTCTTGAGTGGTCGCAATGATGACGCCTTTTCCTTGAGCCAGCCCGTCCGCTTTAATCACGACCGGTAACGTCTGCTGCTCGACATAGGCCAGTGCATCCTTGATCTTTTCGAAACTCTTGGCATGAGCCGTCCGGATCTTGGCTTGTGCCATGACGTCCTTCGAGAAGACCTTACTCGCTTCCAGGCGGGCGGCGTTCCTGGTTGGCCCAAACACTTTGAGCCGAGCTTTGCGGAATTCGTCCACGATGCCCAGCGCGAGCGGCGCTTCGGGGCCGATCACGGTCACATCAATCTTTTCTTGAAGCGCAAAGTTCTTCAGGCCGGCAATATCGTCCGACTTAATCGGGATGCAGTTCGCCAATGACGCGATCCCCGCATTACCGGGAGCACAGTATAAAACTGGATGGCGTGGACTCTGCGCGAGTTTCCACACCATCGTATGCTCACGCCCCCCACTGCCGACAACGAGAATTTTCATGTCAGGTCCTCAGTGACGTGTGATACGTGACGAGTTAGGAAGGAAGACGGTGCGGGGAGATAATCGTGACGACAGGCGACGAGTCAACGATTCACCTATCACTCATCACGGCTCACGATCGTTATCAATGCCTAAAGTGCCGCATTCCCGTGAGAAGCATCGCCATTCCATGTTCATCCGCAGCTTTAACGATTTCCGGATCTCGGATCGATCCGCCTGGTTGAATGACGGCTGTGATCCCGACGTCGGCGGCAGCATCAAGGCCATCGCGGAACGGAAAGAATGCGTCGGAGGCCATGACGCAGCCTTTGACCGGCATTTGCGCTTTCATGG
>JANPKE010000492.1:0-1924 GCA_031425875.1 Nitrospirota bacterium | reverse complement strand
GAGGAGCAGTAATGAAATCCCAATGCATCATGCTCATCACAGCCAGCCTGATAGCGATGGGTGAGCCCCAGTGGGTCTCATCCTTGAGTCTAGCTTACGCAGATCAACCGTTAGTCGTCACCAAAGAGAGCACCCTCAGTAGAAAGAGCGTGACAGATCGAGAAGGACAGGACCTCGGAAAGATGATCACCAAGGGGCGAGGGGGTGGAGACATCGAATACGCCGTGCTGTCATCAGAAGGGGCTCTGGGAGCCAAGTATGTTGCAGTGCCGTGGTCAGTGCTCACCCTCAGTGGCGACAAAAGTCATTTCGTTCTTCATGCTAAGGAAGCGTGGATGAGAACTCCACGTGGGTTCGACAAGCCGAGTTGGCTTGCTGTCTCGCCATCGACATCGGCGGTCGTGGTGTATGACCTGCACGAGGAACAGCCAACGGCACCTCACGGAGCAGTGTCCTTGAGCCGGTTCGCACCTACTTCACCAATTCCCAGGGATGTGACTCAAGGTGTGGTTGTGAAACCACCGTCATAAGCCTGGTGCCTGTAGTAAAACCATTATTATTATCACTCGCACATAATTGATACGGAGGTGGTGTATGCAAAAGATCGACTCGACCAACGGATTCATAATTGTCTGTTCGGTTCTCCTCTTAACGGGCGTCACCTACGCGCAGAAGGATCAGACCGGTGATGGAAAAGGGCAGGTGCCCGGGCAACAGATGAATCAGCCGACATCTTCATATGAGAATCAGGCAACCGACATGAGCGGTGGCCACAAGGGATTGACAGAGAAGTACGATGTCGTGCCTGTTCGTCAAGGCGAACTGGTCGATGAAAAAGGAAAGCATCTCGATCAGGTGGTCACAAATAACAAAGGGGAGAGGATAGGCACTATCGCCAAATTGTTGAAGGACACCAAAACGGGCAAAGTGGAATATGCCGTGCTCGAGCTGGAGGACGACAAGTTTCAGATGCCCATTCAATGGACCCAGTTCAAGCAGAAAGGCGATCATTTGACCTTGAATGCGACTCAAAAAGACTTACGACCGATCACGAATTCCACGTCGGGAAAGGACAAGTCGCCGGATGTTTCGCAATACATGGATGAGGTCAATAAAGTCCGCAGTCAACCGAAGCCGAAGAGCGGAGCTACAGGTGCCGGAGGAACCGATCACCAGGGGGCCGCAGGTCCGATGGGTGAATCCTCGGTGGGTGGTCAAGGGCCGAGCGGGACAAGCGCACTACCTTCGGGCGGGGCGCCTGGATATGAAGGTGACCATCCAGGCGGCAAACGCTAGAGGATCTCGGCAGAGTCTTGGTACTGCGAGAGGTGCTAAGCGGAGGTGTTTGGTATGACTCTCAACGCAAAAGTCTGGACCATGTGTATGCTTTTCTCGGTGCTCCTTAGCGGATGTAGCCGCTATCAGGTAATCCCGGATCACCTCGCGAAACAGGTCAACGCTCAGCTGTCTTATGAGCAAGTCAGAAATTCACCGGAAGGCTATCGGGGACAAATCGTCGTGTGGGGAGGGGAAGTGCTTCATGCCGTGCGCGACGCTGAGAAGACGACAGTCGAAGTGCTTGAGATACCGTTGAACACAGACCATTTTCCGCTAGAGGGACGGGCGTCATCACGGGGGCGGTTCTTCGCATTGGACAATCGTGGCGACATCATCGACCCTGCTATTTTTAAGGAAGGATCGAAGATTACGGTCATTGGCGAGATTCTTGGCGTTGGGACGGAACCGTCCAACAAGGCCGTGTATGACTATCCGGTGCTGGCGATCCGTGACATGACCGTCTGGGAAGAACGCACCAGATCGCACTATCCATTTGCCGGTTATTCTAATTATTATGGGTACGGTTCTTACGGATACCGGCCGTATATCCGGGGTGCTCGTGTGTCAGGAAGTCAATCCTAACGTA
>JANPKE010000491.1:0-22451 GCA_031425875.1 Nitrospirota bacterium | reverse complement strand
TGCGGGCCGGACCAGAGACGAGACCATGATCAGATATTCAAAGACATCGGCCACCGCGCGACGGTGCGGTGGCATGCCGCGCCACAATTTTTTTAGCAAGAGGCGAGTGGCGGGCGATTCGATATAGAAGCAGCCGATTGTATCGCCGCACCGGATCGCTTCTTGCGTGGCAATATCTTCCAACGGATTCCAAGCCGCGTAGTCGATTTGTTTGCCTGTATGTTCGGCGATGGCCGCCAGGGCATCACGAATGACAGCGAGTGATCGGTTGCCCAAGATGTCGATTTTGACAAGCCCCGCATCCTCCGTCTGATCTTTTTCCCACTGGATGACCGGCAAGCGCTTGGCTGTATATTCCACTGGTACGTAGCGCCTGATCTCGTCCGGTACGATGACGACCCCGCCGCAATGCATGGAGAGGTGACGAAAATGATTCTGCGCTCGCAACGCCTGAGCCAAGATTTCAGGCCAGGGCGCGTTCAATTTCAACGTCTGTGAGAACCGACGGAGCCATTGCTCGATTGTCGGCGGAGTAGGAAAATTCAGAACGTCCTTCTGCTGTAGGATATGCGATGACATCTTGCCGATCTCTTCGGCCGGCATGCCGTACACCTTCGCGACTTCGCGGATTGCGCCTCGCAAACTCAGACTGTTCTGATTCGCCACCATGGCGGCCTGCCGCTCGCCATATTGGGCAAACACCCAGTTCAAAATGTCGTCGCGCTCGTCCCAGGGAAAGTCGATGTCGATGTCCGGCGGGTCTTTCCGACCCGGATTGAGAAACCGCTCGAAGAAGAGATTGTGTTTGATCGGATCGACGTGGGTGATGTTGAGGCAATAGGACACAATGGAGGCGGCGACCGACCCGCGGCCGCAGGTGCGAGGCGCCTGACGGACGATTTCCTCCACGACAAGAAAATAATGCGCGAAGCGTTTCTGTCGGATAATCGTCAGCTCTTTCTCGATTCGATCGCGAACTTCCTTTGATAGAGATTCGTACCGTACGACAGCTCCTTCGTACGTTTTCTCTTTGAGCAACGCAAAAGCCGTATCATCGGTCAGGCTACGAAAAGCCGGAAAGATCGTTTCGCCGAAATACCAGTCGCTGTGACAGGCCTCTGCAATGCGCAGGGTGTTCTCGACTGCTTCGGGCACATGAGGAAATTGGGAGACCATGAGCGGGGTTGGCATCAGCCATTGCCTGGTCGTACAACAGGCTTCTTCCGGCAGTCGCGACAGCGTCGTATTGAGGGCAATGGCGCGCAACAGACGATGCGTGGAAAAACCATCCGGGCTTGAGAAGTACACGCGATTGGTGGCGACAGGTGGAAGATGAATGCGACGACTGAAGAGGAGTGTCTCATGCATGGCTGGTCCAGGGGGCAGCTCGACGTAGAGATCGTGCCGCGAGTCTTTCTGCCAGGTTGCGAGTGCCATTTCGTCATCAGTCAAGATGATCAGACCATCACGATAGCGTGAAACCGATGCAAGAAAGTCAAACGAGGGATTGCCATGTCGTTCCGACAGGAGGCGGCAGAGGTTGGCATAGCCATTCGGTGTTTTGGCCAGTAAGACTGCGCGATGATCGGCTGTCATTAGTTCTGCGCCGAGAATCGGGCGAAGGCCCTGTTGCTTCGCCTGCTCGATAAATCGGATTGCTCCGTACAAGCCGTTCGTGTCGGTCAAGGCCATAGCCGGCGATCCTTGTCGCCGTGTCAAGGCACAGAGCTCTTCCAGTGACGAGACCCCGCGCATCGGCGAATAATCGGAATGGACATGGAGATGCACGAACTGAGGAGCCGTCATCGTAAGGTCCTTCCCCAGGACATGGATTGTTCGCCGAATTTTCCGCGAATCTGATCTAGGGCCAGCGCGAGGCGATGAGAGCGGGGGAGCGCGATGGATTCAGACTCCTCGAAGAGCGACAATTGCTGAGCTGGAGATTCCAGCCGACCGACCCGAAGGATCATCTGGGTGAGACGTACCCGCCGGTTGAAACAGCGGTAAAACAGGCGCACCAGCACAGGTTGGAGATCAGCTTCCCAGTATGTGCCGTTGAGCAATGTTTCTTGTGCCATCTGCTCGATATGGTCGCGGTGCCGAACCGTCAACGCGATGTGTCGACACATACGCTGTTGTTTCCGAAGCGTGGCGCACAGCTGCTCCAATAATCGGTACAGCCTTCCCAGTACGAGCCAATCATCCACTTCGTCTGGGTCGAGATGAGTCGAGCGTTCGATGACTGGCTGTGCGATTGGTGGATGGACCGGGGAAGGATCGATTCCTTGAGCCCAATCGTGCAGCAAATTGGCGGGCACGCCGAGGACGGCTTGCAGGTGTGCCAACGAAACAACGGCAATCGCGCCGAGTGTGAGGAGGTTCAAATCCTCCAATCGTTGCAGAATCTGTGAGGTGTGAGCCCTGTGAAGGCCGGGGAGTAATAGGGTTGGCAATGGAGCGAGAAACGGCTGTTCTGAGCCTGGGTGGATTGAGAGGATTTGCGGCGGCTTGGCCAATGTCGTTGCGGCCAGTTGCGAGACCAGCTTGTTACCAGCCAGTCCGATTGTGCTGGGCCATCCTTGTCGACAGGCCAACTCTCGACTAATGCGAGTTGCCGTATCGATGGGAGGTCCGAAGAGTCGAGTGGTGCCGGTGAGGTCTAAGAAGAGTGAGCCGGGCCTGATCGATTCCCAAACCGGTGCAAGGGAGGAGATGTGCCGTTGCAACTCATGGTGGGCGGCGTGAGTCAATGATGAGTCCGGAGGAATCACCCGCAGGCCAGGACAGACCAGCCGTCCGAGGGCTATGGGCATGCCAGGCTGAAGACCTTCGCGAAACGCTTCAGTGGAAATCTCTTGGATCAATGCACGCGGTGTATGGGTTGGTGCGACGGCCACCGGTCTATTCCGCAGCGCACTGTCGGCAGCACGAGCCAGCGTGATTCTAAAAGCAGGAATTTGTAGGCAGACGATATGGCGATCCATGGCATGTCGAATTAGTAACCAATGGTTACACTCTGGCATTCTTCTGTCAATGCAGGGAAAGTCCTTATGGAACTGTCGGTCAGGTCGCACACGCGCGTTCACGATCGAGGTGAAGAGCTTCGATAGCTCGATTGCTCCCCGTGATTCATTGACAGTGTGAGAAACCCTGTGCTACGGTCCACCGTTCTTTACGCCAAATAGGCGCCCTACACCTCGCTCCCGGCTGGTTCGGGGGCCTTTGTCCAGGAGGATTGCTGCATGGAGCTCTACGAGTCTCTCTTCATTATTCGTCCGTCTGTCTCCGACGAGGAGACGAAGACGCTCATCGACAAGATGAAAAGTGTCGCCGACAAGACCGGCGCACAATTCATCAAAGCCGAGAATTTAGGAAAGAAAAAACTCGCCTACGAAGTGCGTCGCGAGCGGAAGGGGACCTACGCCTATTTCTACTTTAAGGCACCGAACAACACCGTCGGTGAACTCGAACGGGCGTATCGATTGGAAGACAACATCATCAAATTTCTGACGATCCATCACGAGAAACCGTTGGTAGAACGGCATCCGGTAGAAGCCTCAGCGCAGGAGTCCGACGGTGGCCGGATTTAATAAAGTCATTCTGATGGGAAACCTCACCCGTAATCCTGAGCTTCGGTATACGCCGAGCGGGACACCTGTGGCGAGTTTTGGCTTGGCGGTGAGCCGTCGGTTTAAGCAGGGTGATGACTTGAAGGAAGAAGTGTGTTTTGTTGATATCGTCGTATTCGGCAAGCAGGCGGAACATTGTGGGCAGTATCTCAGCAAAGGCAACGGGGCGATCGTCGAAGGTCGGTTGCAGCAACGCCGATGGGAAACTGAAGATGGGCAAAAGCGCAGCAAGCATGAGGTAGTTGCACAGACTGTGACGTTCATGCCCAAGCGCCAAGAAAGTGGTCCCAGTGCCGAATCTCCAGTGCACGACGAGCCTGGCTATGAAATGGGTGAAGAAGGTTAATGGCAGGAGCATGAGGAGGCAGTAATGGATCGAGGTGAAAACGAACGTGGCGGGGGGCGATTGTTTCAGCGAAGGCGTCCCTGCAGATTTTGTTTGGAAAAGGCGCCGATTGATTTCAAAGACGCCGGTCTGCTCAGAAGTTTTCTGTCGGAGCGCGGACGCATTGTTCCGCGCCGAATTTCCGGGAATTGCATGCGTCATCAGCGTGAACTGACGGTGGCCGTCAAGCGGGCTCGGCATATCGCTATCATTAGCTTTGCCGAGGAGCGATAACGAACGTGAGAGGCGATTTCGATGCATCGGGATGGGGCAGCGGCACGCTGTCGAGGGTGACCATGGATGTGTTGATACCAAAAATCGCGGATATCACGGCAGAGGGGCTCTCGTTGTCGGGAGACTTGACGGGCGAAGAGTTGGCACTGACGGATGTGGATGTGTGCATTCGAGGGCCCTTGGCGATCGGACTTGATCTTCGCGCGGTTGATCGCACGATTTGCGTGACTGGAGTGGTGGAAGGAACGGCGATCCGTCAATGTGTCCGCTGCCTCAAGGATTTTGACGAGTCGATGGCCTTTTCCATCCATGTGGCCTATGAACGTGAAGCAAAGATAAAGGCGGCGACGACTGCCGCAAAGCGAACCGATTCACGACATAGAAAAGAGACGCCGGCGGTTGAGGCTGAGCCTGAAGAGCAGAATGATGATCTGTATTACTACGTGGGCGATCATCTGGAACTGGCGCCGATGTTGCGGGAGCAATTGATTCTTGCTTCGCCAATGCACCCGCTGTGTTCCGACGAATGTCTCGGCCTCTGTCCTCGTTGTGGGAAAGATTTGAATGCAGGTCCGTGTCGTTGTAGTGAAGAGCAGACGGGAAACCCGTTTCAGGTGTTGCGGACGATGAAAGAAAAGCTGAGGGACCCCGGTGAGCGCTGAAGGGTGGTCCGAATCGAACAGAAGAAGGAGTCATCATGCCCAATCCAAAACATAAACATTCACGGGCGAGACGCGACAAGCGTCGTACCCAAAAGCTGCGTATGACCCCTCCGGGGATGGCGGTGTGTCCACAGTGCCACGAGATGAAGCTGCCGCATTATACCTGTTTGAACTGTGGGACTTATAAAGGCAAGGCCGTCATTCAGGTCGAAGAGGCGTGAGCAGGTTGTCCAATTCGGTCCATGGCGCGAGTTTCCCAGCACGTCTGACGTGAGCCCAGGGGGCGACGCGTGTTCAGCCAGTCTTTCCAACACCATCCGTGAGTACACCATCTCGCATGACGATCGCGCTCGACGCGGTGGGGGGGGATCATGGCCCCGCACCGTGTGTCGAGGGTGCTCTTCAGGCGGTGAAAGAGTTTGACGTCGAGGTCATTCTCGTCGGTGACGAAACAACCCTAAAACAGGAATGTGAGCGTCAGTCCAGTCACGATTCACGCCTCACCATTCGGCATGCGTCTCAGGTCGTCGGCATGCATGAGTCGCCGGCCACCGTCGCTCGGAAGAAGCGGGACTCGTCCATTTGGGTGGCGACTGAGTTGGTCAAGAACGGCTATGCCCACGGGGTCGTGAGCCCCGGGAACACCGGGGCGAGCATGGTGGCGTCGTTCTTCGTGTTAGGACTGACGAAGGGAGTGGAGCGGCCGGCGATTGCCACCAGCCTGCCGACGCTGGGCGGGGAAGCGATCATGCTCGATGTGGGGGCCAACGTCGACTGCACCGCCAAGCATCTCGAGCAATTCGCCGTGATGGGCCATGAGTATGGGAAGCATTTGCTCGGGAAACCGAATCCCCGTGTCGGTCTCCTGAGTATCGGCGAAGAAGACAGTAAAGGCAACGAAGTCACCAAGGAAGCGTTCAAGCTCCTCAAGAGCAGTTCGATGAATTTTGTAGGGAATGTCGAGGGGCGCGATGTGTATAGCGGCATTGCCGATATTGTCGTCTGTGACGGGTTTATCGGGAACGTCGCCTTGAAGATCTCCGAAGGCGTGGCTGAGATGATTAAGAAGCTGCTGCTCAAGGAGATCGCGGGCAGTTTCTTCGGCCGCCTCGCGTATCCGTTGATGGCCGGGCCGTTGATGAATCTGAAACGGAAAACGGACTATGCAGAGTTCGGCGGCGCCCCATTGTTGGGCGTCAACGGAATTACGATGATTTGCCATGGCCGATCATCGGCGAAGGCTATTAAGAACGCGATTCGACGAGCCAAGCGCATGGCGGAAGGCCGTGTGCACGAGCTGATTCAACGGGACATTGAAGAGAGTCAATCCCAGCCGGTGGTAGAAGAGAAACCATGAAAGCCTGCATTGCGGGGATCGGCTCCTATGTGCCTGCCAGAGTGCTGACGAATGCGGATCTTGAACGCATGGTGGCCACGTCTGATGAATGGATTCGAGAACGGACCGGAATCCGAGAGCGGCGGATTGCAGCTGCCGGAGAAGCCTGCTCAGATTTGGCGGTTCAGGCCGGAAAACGGGCGTTGACGGCGGCGGGTCTGGCGGCAACCGATCTCGACATGATTTTGGTCGCCACCTGTACGGGTGATTATCCGCTCCCTGCCACGGCCTGTCTCGTCCAGCATCAACTCGGTGCGACCAAAGCTGCGGCGTGCGATCTGTCGGCCGCCTGCTGCGGATTTGTCTACGCGCTCTCGGTGGCGGATGCGTACATTAAAACGGGGATGCATCATGTCTTGGTAATCGGATCAGAGGTGATGTCTGCCATTACCGATTGGACTGACCGGAACACCTGCGTGCTGTTTGGGGATGGGGCTGGTGCGGTCGTTGTCAGTGCCAGCGATGGAGAACGAGGGATCCTCTCAACTCACCTTCGCTCCGACGGGACGCTCTGTGAGTTGATCATGGTGCCGGGAGGAGGCTCCCGTACTCCACCGTCCGAAAAAGTGCTCGCTGAGCGACTGCAGTACATCACGATGAAAGGGAACGAGACGTTCAAAGTCGCCGTACGCACCTTGGAAGAGATTGCTCGCTCGACTCTCTCCGCGAATCAACTCCGTGTGGAAGATATCGACCTCTACGTCCCCCATCAGGCCAATATTCGGATTCTCAAGGCGGTGATGGAACGGCTCGGCCTTCCGATCGAAAAGGTCATGCTGAACGTCGAGCGATATGGGAATACTTCAGCCGCGTCTATCCCGATCGCCTTGGATGAAGCGGTTCGTGAGGGGCGTATCAAGGATGGCTCGTTGGTGATGCTCGGGGCGTTTGGGGCAGGATTAACCTGGGCCTCTGCGGTCATCCGATGGTAGAGAACGACCAGGTCGTGATCCAGGGCCATTCCGATGTGGACTTCTAGTGATTGAGGGAAGGCGGCGGCCTGTGACAACTTTTCCCGTTGACATTACACAGAATTTCGAAGATATCTAACCCCCCATGGCTCTAGGAATCGGGTTTGTTTTCCCAGGACAGGGTTCCCAGTCAGTCGGGATGGGAAAGGCGCTCTATGATGCGCATTCCTCATTGAAATCCGTCTATGATGAGGCCTCTACGGTCTTAGGGTATGATATCGCCGAGTTGTGCTTCACAGGACCAGCTGAACGACTCAATCTCACGGAATTTACCCAGCCGGCTTTGCTTGTGAGCAGTGTGGCGGCGTGGAAACTGTTTGAACCGTTCGGGATCAAGCCGGTTGCGGTGGCCGGGCATAGTTTGGGTGAGTATTCAGCGATGGTTGCGGCAGGCGGCATATCCTTTCGTGATGCCGTCGGCCTGGTTCAGAAACGGGGACGCTACATGTCCGAAGCCGTGGCTCCAGGCACCGGTCTCGTTGCGGCCTTGTTGGGATTAAAGGCCGAGGTTGTCAAAGAAGTCTGCCGTATGGCGTCATCGGTTGGGGTCGTTGCGGCAGCAAACTTCAATTCGCCTGGGCAGGTGGTGATTGCCGGTGAAAGGGCGGCGGTGGAACGGGCGATTGAATTGGCTAAAGCACAAGGCTGTAAAAAGGCCATCCCCTTGCCGGTCAGTGTGCCGGTTCATACCCCGTTGATGCAGCAAGCCGCCGATCGATTGGCGAAGGATTTCGCCACGGTTCGGTGGTCGGACCTGAGGGCCCCTCTGGTGAATAATGCAGAGGCCAAAGCGATCAGCCGGGCAGGCGAGATCCAGGCGTCATTGGTTCGTCAGCTGCCCTCTTCCGTGCTGTGGGAGGATACCGTGCAGACAATGGGAAGAATGGGTGTCACGACGTTTATCGAAATCGGCCCTGGCACTGTCTTGACTGGCTTGATTAGGCGAATCCTTCCAGACGCGAAACTGTTGAATGTGAACGATCCAAAGTCGTTGGATGCGACACTCAAGGCGGTCAGCTAAGGCCAAACTGTTCGCATGGAAAACCAGATGACGAATTCCCTGTCAGCCTGTTAACGTATCGTCTGAAAGGTCTGAAATGTCACTACAAGGAAAAACTGCTATTGTCACTGGCGCTGCGCAAGGTATCGGTCGGGCTATTGCTGAATGCCTCGCTCAAGCGGGGGCCGACATTGCCGTAGCTGATCTGGACCCTGGCCGTTCCGTGGAAACAGTCGCTTCCGTTGAGAAGCTCGGGCGGAAGGCTCTGAACATCAAAGTCAACGTGGCTGATGCCAATGAAACCAAGGCGATGGTCGAGCAAGTCCTGAAGACATGGGGGAAAGTGGACATCCTCGTCAATAATGCCGGGATCACTCGTGATGGTTTGTTGTTACGGATGAAGGAAGAAGATTGGAATCTGGTGCTTCAGATCAATCTGAATGGGACGTTTAACTGCACGAAAGCGGTCTTGCAGCCGATGACCAAGCAACGGTATGGTCGCATCGTCAATATCGCCTCGATCGTTGGGGTCATTGGGAATGCGGGGCAGGCCAATTACTCGGCCTCGAAGGCGGCGGTGATTGGGTTTACAAAAACCGTCGGGCGGGAGTATGCCAGCCGTAACGTCACAGTGAATGCTGTGGCGCCCGGGTTCATCGACACGGCCATGACCCATGGCCTATCGGCTGATGTGAAAGACACGCTTCTGAAGCAAATCCCGTTGGGGCGCTTGGGTACGCCGGCGGATATTGCGGCAGCCGTGCGGTTTTTGGTATCCGAGGATGCAGCCTACATCACCGGTCATGTCTTGCACGTGAACGGCGGGATGTTGATGGTGTAAGCACAGCGAATTGTTTGGATGTGCGGCCGTCACAGATCCCCATGTGGCGGTGCAGCGGGGTCATACTGGGGAAGGAGGTAGTCATAGCGATGGCAACTGTTGATGAGCGAGTCAAGAAGATTATTGCCGAACAACTTGGGGTAGAGGAGGGTGAGGTGACGCCGGAAGCCTCCTTCGTTGAAGATCTTGGCGCTGATTCGCTCGATACCGTCGAGCTGGTTATGGCCCTGGAGGAAGAGTTCTCGATCGAAATTCCTGATGAAGATGCGGAAAAAATTCTGACCGTTGGGAAGGCGCTGGACTACATCAAGGAAAAGTCCTAGGCATGTCGGCAGGAATGGCTGATCGAGCCGTACGGCGTGTTGTGGTCACCGGTCTTGGGCTCGTGACACCACTAGGTACGGGTGTCGAGAAGACCTGGAAGGCGATCTGTGCCGGTGAGTCGGGGATCGGCCGGATCACCAGATTCGACCCGACGGGATATGATGCCCAAATTGCGGGTGAGGTGAAAGACTTCGATCCGGCTCAGTTCATCGAAAAAAAAGAGATCAAGAAGATGGATACGTTCATCCACTACGCCGTGGGCGCCGCCCAATTGGCGGTGGATGATGCCAGTCTCAAGGTCGCGCCGGAGGAGGCTACGAAGGTCGGTGTGTACATTGGCTCTGGGATCGGCGGGCTCGGGTCGATCGAGCACTATCATGATGTGCTCAGAGCCAAGGGGCCGGGTCGGGTCTCGCCGTTTTTTATTCCAATGACCATTATCAATTTGGCGTCCGGGCAGGTGGCGATTCGGATCGGAGCCAAGGGACCCAACTCGTGTGCGGTGACGGCTTGCGCCACGGGCAATCATTGCATCGGGGATGCGTACCGCCTGATTCAACGTGGTGATGCCGATGTCATGGTGGCCGGTGGAGCCGAAGCGGCGGTCACTCCACTGGGTGTAGCGGGATTTGCCTCGGCCAAGGCGTTGTCGTTCCGGAATGATGAGCCGACGAAGGCGAGCCGTCCGTTCGACAAGGACCGGGATGGATTTGTGCTGGGCGAGGGGGCAGGGGTCCTTGTGATTGAGGAATTGGAACATGCCCTTCAGCGTGGGGTCAGAATTTACGGCGAGATCATTGGATATGGGATGAACAGCGATGCGTACCATATCACCGCGCCGCCGGAAGAGGGTGAGGGGGCTGTCCGTTGCATGGAGCTCGCGCTCAAAGATGCCGGAATCAATCGCGATCAGATCGGGTATATCAATGCACATGGTACGTCGACGATGGCCGATGCCATTGAGACTCGAGCGATCAAACAGGTATTCGGCGAACAGGCGTTTCGCATTCCAGTCAGCTCGACCAAGTCTATGACCGGGCATCTCCTCGGCGCTGCCGGTGGGATCGAGGCTGTCTTTAGTCTTCTGGCACTATTTCACGGTGTTCTCCCTCCCACGATCAATTTGGATCATCCGGATCCGGCCTGTGATTTGGACTATATTCCCAATAAGGCACGACCGTCCGCCATTAAAACGGCATTGTCGAATTCCTTTGGATTTGGTGGAGTGAACGCCTGTTTGATCTTCACGAGGCTGGACGCGTAGTGCGCGTGTCATGATGACGCCGGCTCCTTCAGCCGATTCTTCTCCTGCCATATCGAGCTATCGATTCACAAATCCGAGCTTCTTGATCGAGGCGTTGACCCACAAATCGTATGTGAATGAGCGTCGAGATTCCGGTCGAAAGCATAATGAGCGGCTTGAATTTTTGGGGGATGCCGTATTGTCGCTCATCATGAGCGACTATCTTGCGAGGCAATACCCTGAGTTGAGTGAAGGGGCTCTTTCAAAACTCAAAGCGTCGCTCGTGAGCGAAGCGCCCTTAGCGAATGCCGCCAGACGGCTGGATCTCGGTGCCAGACTGACACTTGGTCGAGGTGAAGAACTCTCGAATGGGCGCGACAAGACCTCACTGCTAGCGGATGCGTTGGAGGCCGTTATTGCGGCGGTCTACCTTGATGGAGGGTTTGAGGCGAGTCGAAACTTCACCATTGAGGTGCTGTCTGATGAGCTTCGCCAAATCGATGTTCTGCAAGAGCAACCTGGAGGAGATGACTACAAGACGCGCTTCCAGGAATGGTGCCAAAAACGGTGTGAATTGCTGCCTCGGTATGTGATCGTAGGCGAAATTGGGCCGGATCACAAAAAGATATTTGAAGTGGAAGTGCAGGTGAATGACAGAGTGTGTGGAATTGGCCGAGGACAAAGCAAGAAGGAAGCAGAACAGGAGGCGGCGCAACGAGCGCTGGAGGAGGCTGAACGGTAAGTCCGTCCGTGTTACAATGGCGCAGCCTTGGTCTTGAACTCTATAGGAGGTCGGTGATGTTGAAGCAAGCTGGATGGCGCGTGCTTATGGGGATGTTGGTTGGGGTGGCTCTGTCGGTTTCAGGGATCGGGTCGGTTGCAGCTGCTGATACAACAACGAGCTCAAAGGCTGAGGCACCGAAAGGGACACGGGCAATCGTCAAGACAAAATTCGGCGATATCGAGATCAAGTTCTATCCGGATATTGCGCCAAAACATGTGGAGAATTTTATCAAGCTCACGAAGTCAGGATTTTACAATGGGACGATTTTTCACCGCATCATTCCCGGCTTCATGATCCAAGGCGGTGACCCCAATACGAAAGACTCACTCAAAAAGGATACCTATGGCCAGGGGGGGCCTGGCCATACAGTTAAGGCGGAGTTCAGCGACATCCCTCACAAACGTGGCATTGTCTCTATGGCCAGGGCGGCTGATCCGGATACGGCCGGTTCCCAGTTCTTCATCGTCGTCGAGGACTCGCGATTCCTGGACCGCAAGTACTCCGTGTTCGGCGAAGTGACGAAGGGAATCGGCATAGCAGACAAGATCGTGAACTTGGCACGCGATGAGCGGGATAATCCGAAAGAACGTGTGGAAATGACGGTCACGATTGTGGAGTGAGTTTAGGAGGCGAGTGGCCTCCTTGTGGTGAGAAGAAGAGAAAGATTTGGAACGGGAAGTCAGTCGTGATGGTGCTCGCAGCCGGGACCGTGGACATGCTGCTCCGGAGCCGGCGGAGGCATGAGGGATTGTCCGGGAACAAGGATGTGTCCCGGTTCATGTTTCTTCTTGAGATGTGCGGCGATCTCCGGATGGTGCGTTTTGACATACCCGATCAGCCCTCCAAGAAATCGGCTGGACTGAAAATCCTTTCCTGAAAACGTCGAGGCGAACCGGTCGATCCGATCCAGGACTGCCGGAGCATTTGATGAATCGGCGATCTGGTCGGGGTTCTGCTTGCTAAAAGTATTGTATTCTTTCCTGAGGTGTTCGGCGAACACCGGTATGGGACCTGCCGGAACATGCAGCGGGCTGAGTGTGCGACGGAGCGCCTGAAGCGCTGCATTGACCTCGGCGTCCTGCCCATCTCGGCGCCCTTCAAAATAGCTGAATGTCACGACTTCGATTAGGTTGAATAACGCGACGGCTTTCTGCCCTCCCGATTCATCCAACTCTCGATAGAAATCTCGCCGCACGGGCAAGAATTGCTCGCTGAGTCGTTTCTGCTGATAATCGCTTCCGGTATCGAGATAGGCACAATCACTGGGACAGGAAATCCGTGTCATGCGATGTTCTCCACAGCAGGGGCTGCAGATTAACCCTCCGAGGGCAGGGCACGGGCGCTTGCCCTTTCGGCTGTGACAATACGCACAGGAGCTCATTTCTTCGTTCCTTCCAGTCCGGGCTTGGGAGGCGGAGGAATGAATCCGTAGTCGGCTAATGTACGCTTCCCGTCCTTGGGCTTGGATCCTGTCGGGCTTTCAAGTCCATTCATCTCGGCAGCACGCATGTAGTGGTAGGGAACCAGTATCAAGTTATTCGCCCGGTCTATGCCGATGTCAGCCGGGGCGGGGAGATATTCGGCAATAACTTGGAAGCGATGATCTCGGGTCATGCGCCAAATCTTGCCCTTTGTAAAATCGGACACGTACATGTTGCCCCATTGATCGAAATCCACTCCGCTCAGGTTTTGAAAGCGACTGGTGAAAAATCCGTTCGGTTCAAGTTCGCTCAGCTGTCCGTCAGGCGTGATTTCAAGGATCTTCCCCTTCTCCCAGCTTACAGCGATGAGATGATTGGTCTTTGGGTGAATCGCGATTCCCGCGGGGCCTGCGAGCCGGTCATCGTGAATTAACAGGTCAATCCGATGATTATCGGATGGGGTGATACGGTAAATCGAATTGGCTGTCTGGTCCGAGGCGTAGAGGAGACCGGTCGGTGACGCCGCGACGTCGGTCAGCGAGACCTGACCATGAGCCTGAGACGGAAACGAAATGGTGGTCAAAAGTTTTCCTGTCGTCTTGTCGAAGCATTTCAGTTGATCGAGATCGGCAATGTAGAGCATTGACCCAATCAAGGCCATCCCCTTTGGGGCGTGCAGAAGCACATCCGAGACACCGCCTTGGATAAACTTGAGATTGGTGATCTTGCCTTCGGTGTCGAGTTTGGTGATGAAGCCGTTGTTGTCTCTCGCGTCCGGCTCGCCGTTGATGTTGGAAATGAAATAGTCTTTCCCTGACGGGTCGCCGACGAAGCTATTCGGTGACTCCAAACCGGTGATTTGCGCAGCTTCGCTCTGAGCCGTCAAGCCTAGCGTGAGGACAGCAACCAGTAATACGTGGCGATAGAATGTGGCAAACAACGGCGGGTTGTCCAGGTTGTGAGCAGTGAGGATCGTACCGGAGGGGCAAAGAGCCTGTCAAGAAAGAGCTCTGTAGGATAAGGGCAAGGAGACGTGATGGCAAAGCGTTGACTTGCATAAAATTCCCCTGCTAAGTTGCGACGATTCAGCTGGCCGAATAGTCATTTAGGGAGGGAATCGTGGCCGCACAATTAATTGATGGAAAAGCGCTCGCACAGCAAGTACGTGATCGTCTGGCAACGGAATCGGCGGAACTGCTCGCCAAAAAATCGATGAGACCTGGTCTTGCGACCATTTTAGTGGGCGACGATCCCGCCTCGCAGGTGTATGTTCGAAACAAGCAAAAGGCCTGCGAATTGGCAGGCATCCATGTTGACGATTACAAACTTCCGGCGAACACGACACAGGCCGAGTTGTTGGCGCTGATCGCTAAAAAGAATACTGACCCCAAAATCCATGGAATTCTGGTTCAGCTCCCGCTGCCCAAACACATCGACAGCAAGGTCATTCTGGAGGCCGTTTCGCCGCTCAAAGACGCAGACGGGTTTCATCCCTACAACTTCGGTCGGTTGGTGGAAGGCCATCCGGTATTCGAGGCCTGTACCCCTAAAGGTGTGATCAAGATGATTGAATCAACCGGTATAACGATCGAAGGAAAACGGGCGGTTGTGGTGGGACGGAGCAATATCGTCGGGAAGCCACTGGCGCTGATGCTTCTTCAGAGAAATGCGACGGTCACGATCTGTCATTCAAAAACCAGAGACCTTCCTGCGGTGTGCCGTGAAGCGGAGTTGCTGCTCGTGGCTATCGGAAAGGCGAAGTTTGTGACGGCTGATATGGTGCGCGAAGGCGCGGTTGTCATCGACGTGGGAACCAACAAGACTCCTGAAGGCAAGCTGTGCGGGGATGTCGATTTTGAGCCTGTTAGCCAGAAGGCCGGCTGGATCAGTCCGGTTCCCGGTGGGGTCGGTCCGATGACCATCGCGATGCTGCTGGAAAATACGGTAGAATCTGCCAAGAGGACAGTAGGAATGATATGAGGGGCCATCCATGAGTCGAGAACCGCAGCGCTTAATCGATGTCCTCAACCGAGGGACGTTTGCTGTCACGGTTGAGTATAACCCTCCTAAAGGTACGAACATCACGTCCATTTTGGAAAGTGCCAAACAACTGGTTGGACGTGTACACGGTGTGAACGTCACCGACAATACCGCTGCCGTGGTGCGTGCGGGCTCACTTCCGGTCTGTCGCCTGCTCTATGAGTTGGGGCACGATCCTGTGATGCAGTTGACCTGTCGCGATCGCAATCGGATCGCCATGCAATCGGATCTGATGGGCGCGCACATGCTTGGGATTCGCAATATTCTGTGCCTCACGGGCGATTATCCGACGGTCGGTGATCACAAAGAAGCTAAGCCGGTATACGATCTCGATTCCGTTCAGGTGATGCAGCTCGTCCAGGGGTTGAATAACGGCAAGGACATGGTCGGCAATAAACTCGATGGGTCCACCGCGTTCACCATCGGCGCGGCCGTCACACCGGAGGCCGATCTGGTCGGGCCGGTGCTGGCGAAATTTGAAGTGAAAGTGAAAGCCGGCGCCCAGTTCTTTCAGACCCAGGCGGTCTATCACCCCGATGTCTTCGCCAGCTTCATGAAACAGGTGCGGCGGTTCAACGTGAAGGTCTTGGCGGGTATCCTGTTGTTGCGTAATGCAAAGATGGCGGAATTCATGAACGCCAACATCCCCGGCATGTCGGTGCCAAGCGAGATGATTGACGAGCTCAAAGCTGCTGGGGAGAAGGCTGAAGACGTCGGAGTCGACATCGCCGTACGGACGATCAAGGCGGTTCGGCCGCACTGCGAGGGTGTGCATATCATGGCGATCAAAGCCACGCATCGGTTGGGCGAGATCATCACCAAAGCCGAATTGAACTGATGACGATTCTCGATTTTCAGCAGTACAAGCGAGACCGGAAAAAGGTCGCCGTCGTGACGGCCTATGATGCGCTGTTCGCACGTATTGTCGAGCAGGCGGGGATCCGGGTAATGCTGGTCGGGGATTCACTTGGCATGGTCGTCCAGGGAAAACCCAATACGCTGACGGTGACGATGGAGGACATGCTGTATCACACCAAGCTGGTCGCCGGCGTGGTGCAGCAAGCGTTGGTGATTGCGGACATGCCGTTCATGTCCTATCAGACCAGCACAGAGGAAGCTCTGCGCAATGCGGGCCGATTGCTGCAAGCCGGTGCCACTGCGGTGAAGCTGGAGGGGGGTGCCGTGATGGCAGATCGAATCAACGCCATGGCGAGTGTTGGGATTCCTGTCATGGGCCACCTGGGTATGACGCCGCAATCAGTCTATGCGCTGGGCGGATATAAGGTCCAAGGCAAAGCAGACGATCAAGCCTCCAGATTGCTCCAGGATGCAAAAGCCATCGAATCTGCCGGAGCTTTCGCGCTTGTTTTGGAAGCGATACCTGTCGATTTGGCCAAAAGGATCACTCAAGCTCTTTCAATCTCGACTATCGGGATAGGGGCGGGGCCTCACTGTGATGGCCAAGTGCTTGTGCTCTATGATCTCCTTGGACTCTTTGATGCGTTCACCCCGAAATTCGTGAAGACCTACGCTCACCTCAAAACCGACACCCTCCAAGCGTTGAGTCGCTATAAAGAAGAAGTGGAACAGGGAAAGTTCCCGAGCGACTCAGAAAGCTATCACTAGGGTTTTAGTGCGTCATCGCCTAAATCTTCCCCCGGGCGTTGATCCAATCCTATAAGCGGAATGTGTGGATATTGACCGACACGGTGTGCGTGCAAGGCAGTTAGTAAGTGCATGACGTCGATGCCCATATATGCGGAGGGAACGTTCTGCAGTCGAATGATTCCCGCGTGAACGAGCTTCTGAGCAGCGGCCTCGTTTCCCATGAAGTGCTTGAGGTTTGCTGCGGCGAGTTGAATCAGAGATTGGAAGAAGTTGCCTTGTACTGAACTCCGCCCTGAGGCATGCCACAACCCTTCAAAGACCTCATGCGATTCCCACCAAAAGGCGAAATTATAAAGATCAATCCCATAGAGATAGTCATCTGAGCGCGTCCATTGGGCAGCCGGGAAAAGACCAGGCTTCGGCTCTGGTTGGCCATAAGAATGGCCGCGAGGATTCCGGCGTGGATGTGGGGTCTGGCCTGGCAGGTAATGATAGGAGGGGAATTGGCGTGGAGAGTAACGAGGCCAATTGGGATTGAGAGGCGTAGGCTCAGCCATTACGACACTTATGTAGCAGTGCATGGTACCTGAAACACGGTACGGTCTTCCAACCGGATTGCGGTCAGCTGTCGTCCCCACACACAACCGCTATCGATAGCCAAAAGATGTTCTTCACAGTGGAGACCCAATGCGGCCCAATGGCCGCAGACGATGGTGGTGTCGCGATGTTGTCGATGCTCAACCTTGAACCAAGGGAGATAGTCGGTAGGGATCTGTTCAGGCGGACCGCTAAAGGAAGATTCCATCAGGCCATCCGGTGAACAGGCTCGTAGTCTTGTCAAAACCTTGATCACAGTCGCGAGCCGAGTGGGGCCAGCCAGATCTGAAGACCATTGGAGATGCTTGCTAGGGTACAAGGCTCGAAGGATGTCCCGATACGAAGGACCCTGCATGCCGGCTTCGACTTCGCGAGCCAGTCTTTCCGCCTCATCGATGGACCATTGGGGTAGCAAGCCGGCGTGAACAAGCACGAAAGGATCCTCACGATACAGAAGCCGTTGTTGACGTAACCACGCGAGTAGCTCGTCGTGATCTGGTGCCGTGAGCATCTCATCTAGCGTGTCTTCTGGACGCACCCTGGCAAGACCCTCGGCTACGGCAAGAAGAAAAAGGTCATGATTGCCTAATACGACAATCGCCTGATCTCGCAGATTCTTGATATAGCGAAGGACATTCAGTGAGTCTGGGCCGCGGTTGACGAGGTCACCGACGAACCAGAGACGATCATGGGTCGGGTCGAAGTGGATATGCTTGAGAAGGCGTTGCAGCGGCTCGTAGCATCCCTGTACATCGCCGATGGCATACGTCGTCATGCTCACGAGAGTACCCTGAGATAGAACGCTCCACAAGACATTAATCTGTCGGGAGAGGTATGGGCTCTGAGGTATGGGCTCTACGGGTACTTTGCTTCGATCTTGCTACAGAGCCCGCCGCGAGCGGTGAAGGTGCCGGTGACTTTCGCCCATACGGGACGGCAGGATTTGACAATATCGTGGAGGATTCTGTTGACGGCATTTTCGTAGAAGATGCCGAGATTCCGGTAGGCGTGGATGTACATTTTGAGCGCTTTCAGCTCAAGGCATTCTTTGTCCGGCATGTAGTGCAGTGTAATGGTTCCAAAGTCCGGCAAGTTAGTTTTTGGGCAAATCGCCGTGTACTCGGGGATCTCGATCGTAATTTCATATTTCTTATATTGATTCGGGAAGGTCTCGATATCTGGGAGAGGAGCGTTGATCCCACTTCGCGCATGACGCTCGTTGTACCCAAGCTTCGTGCTTCGTATGTTCTTCTTCAACTTCTTACCCTTCACCTCATACTCCTTTTAGACTTGCTTCATCCATTCAGTCTGACCGATTTTTTCCAATTCGATATACAGAGAGACCCAGGGACATTTCATTTCGGGATAGACTTCACAAAGGCCACCTTTACGGACCCCTCCACAGGGGCCATGTGCCATGAATTTCGGGCATTCAGCCTTGATTGAGTCGTCCGGAATCGCTGGGCGTTTATGGACCCCGCCCACATGGACACCCGCATCATCTTCGCCCGGGATGAGAACGCGCAATGGCATAGAAAGTAGTGTAAACGGAAAGCAATGGATCAGCAATGTCTAAAGGTGAATCATTGAGGTCGGAGCGGCTCGTTCGTGGGATTTTCTTGTCCTGGTCGTTTGGGGCGAATGGCCTATCTCGCCGGCTGAATCTAGGCCTTTTCTTTTGGACACCGTGGGCCATCTTTGAAGTTGCTTTGATTTTCATGGCGTTATACTATCACTGTGTAATCGTCATGAATTCATAACTAAGGTAGGCGTCACTACCTCGAGGTGAGAAAAGGTTGATCAAAGATTGACAGTCTTTTTTCGGCTTTGTTAGGATGCCCAAATTCGATGGCTGTTAGTTAGGTGGTGGTTTGATTATCCAAGCCCTCAAGTTTTTTTCGATGCATGTCGGCAGTGTCAAGAATGATGAGCAGCGGTCGGCCGTTGCTAACGATATATAAGGGAGGTGCCTGATGAGTCTTGATTATGTCAAGTTTTCCAATGGATTTGAGAAGTTTATGCCAAAGGAATATCGGGACATGGTGGAACATGGGCCTTTTGGAAAGAAGGTCACTGTTTCGCAAATGGGGAGCTTCAAGGAAGTGTTGGAAGAACATCCCATGTGTGCCGGTTGCGCGATGACGCTCTTTATCAGGCTTGCTATCATTGCTTTCCCCAATCCCGAAGATACCATTACTGTTGGGACGGCCGGTTGCGGTCGTCTTGCCATCTCTCAGGCGGCTATTCCTTTTGTCTACGGCAATTACGGTGACCAAAATGGAGTCGCGAGCGGATTGTCTCGTGGTCTCCGTCTTCGTTTCGGCGATAAGCCGAAGGATGTGGTTGTGATGGCCGGAGACGGTGGTACCGCGGATATCGGTTTCCAGCAGGTGCTCCATTCATGGTTCCGCAAGGAACGATTTACGACCATCATGTTGGACAACGAGGTGTATGGGAATACCGGTGGGCAGGAAAGTGGTATGACCAACCGAGGTGCCGTGCTGAAAATGGCTCCTCTCGGTAAGAAGTTTGAGAAGATGGATATGCTACAGATGGCCAAGGTCGCAGGGTGCGCCTATGTGGCGACGGTGGTGCCGAATAATCCACGACGCGTCGAAAGCGTCATTAAGAAAGCGGTGTTGATCGCTCGCGAAGTCGGTTCGACCTATATTCAGGCCTATACTTCCTGCAATATTGAGTACGCTATTCCAACCGACAAGGTGATGGAAGATGCGAAGACGGTCGAGAATGACCGGTATCAGTTCACGGAGTATGTCAGCGAAGAGGCCAAGCAGTACCTCGCTGAGCGCTATGGCTATAAGGAATTCCTCCCCAAGCCGGCTGCCGCGATTCCCAACAAGGCCTAAGCGACCGAAGGAGATTGCACGATGGCAAAGCGCTTCAACATTCGAATGGCAGGTGTCGGCGGACAGGGCGTCGTGACGGGGTCGCACATCCTGAGCACGGCCGTGATCAATGCCGGAGGCGAAAGCACGATCGTACCATTCTATGGGTCTGAGAAACGGATGGCGCCGGTCGAAAGTTATGTCCGTGTATCGGATGAACCGATTTATGAGATTGGCGAAATCACCTTTCCTCACATCATCATTATTTTCCACCCTCAGGTCATTACCCACGGCAAATCGTACACGATGCCGTTCTACTTCGGCTTAAAAGAAGATGGGATTGCATTGATCAACAACGATGGGCCGATGAATCTTCATCGCGATCAGGCGGCTGAGCTGAAAGAACGTCGCGTTAAGCTCTATTACTTTCCAGCGACGAAGATGTCGTTGGAAGTCGCAGGCATGGACCTCGCCACCAACATGGCGCTAATGGGCTGTATCGGTGCGATTACAGGTCTCACGAATATGGTAGGGTTGGATCAGGCCGTCAAGGACCGATTCCTCGGTAAGGGCTTTGTGGTATCTGGCGGTACTGCCGCACTCGATAGTGTCGTTGAACGGAAGTTCAAGAAAAAGCAGGAGCTGATCGATAAGAACGTCGCCGTCATGCGGGCTGGATGGAACTATGCTGTCGATCACGGTTGGGCAGCGCCCGATGTCAAACGCGCAGAAGAGCCTGTGGCCAATGCGACGGCCACTGCCACTGCGTAGCCGAGCCACAAAGGAGTCTTCATGTACCTTGTAGCCGATATCAATGTTGAAATCTGTGCCTCGAAGAGTTGTAAGCTCTGCACGCAGTACTGTCCGGAAGCCAACACAATTCAATACAGTGAGGAGATGGGCAAAGAGCAAGGGTTTAAGTATGGGTCCGCGTATGTCGCGGTGGATCGCTGTAAGGGCTGTGCCCAATGTGTGTGGGTGTGTGACAACATGGCCAAGAACAATGCCATTAAAATGATCATGATCGATCAGTTGCCGAAGGCGGCGTTGACGGACAATATTACGTACGGAGACAAGAGCACCACTGCAGTGCTTGCGAGCCCTATGGTTGGGTAAGGAAGGGGAGTCAGGCGTGGCAATCACACAAGATACCAGAGAGCGAATCATCGTGCCGGGTCCCGCAGGGTTCCATCCGCCGTCTGCGGCCCAGTTAGGTGTAGCCCTGCCGGATCCTGGGCAGGGATTGTACTATGGCCTTCTTGAGCCGAACGAGGAGGTAGTCATTGAAGAGATGGCTCGCAAAATGCTGACGAGCCCGAATGCGACGATCTTTCCCGGTCCCCTGCTCTTGTGGGCGTGGAACGATCACGCGGTAGAAAAGGCGAAGGCAACGCTCGAAATTGCGGCGCAGATTCCTGAAGTGATGATCATTCCGATGCCGGATTATCGGCCGAAATACCCGAAAATTGATCCTGAAGAAGTGATCAACCCTAATCATCCGAATCTGACGATCTGGGGCAATAAGATCGAAGCCTGCATCTTTATAGGTGTGCATTGTCATTATGCGAATCTCACTCTGAAGATGATCAGGGCAGGAACCAATTGCTGCACCATGGCGGTTTGCGCGGAGCAAGGTCATGAGGATGCGATGCTGACGATTCGAGACTCCGATACGCTCAAGATCAAGCGTGTCGCGCAGATTTTCAAGCGCGTCCGTGAGGAGTTGGGTATCAAGCTGCCTGAGAGCGGCGAAAATGTCCGTTTTACCGGCACACAGGCAAAGGTGCATGGCGGTAAGACTCACACCAATCCGATGGCGTTTGCTCCGACTCCTGGTGGGACGGGGAGCGCAGCGATGTTCGGTCATTCTGCCGAGCAGATGAAGCGGGAAGGATAAGGCCGAGCGGCAATGCTCGAACTAGCCAAGAGGTGCAATTATGAGCGAGACTGAAGTGAAGACAAATCCGCAAGGCGACCCAATTACCAGTGTGGCGCCGCCGCCAAGTGCATCTAAAAAAGATCCGCATGGCGAAGCGAAAAGACAGCGGGTGGTGACGCCTGAGTACATGTTTCACGAGGCGCCACGGACAAAGGAATTCATCACCGGCAGCGAGGCTGCAAAAGAAGCAATCCGTCGTTCGAACGTGGATTTGGCTATCGCCTACCCGATCACGCCGCAGAGCGAAACCATGCAGCTTGTCGGTGTGCTCTATGGCGAAGGCTATGTGAAGGAATATTATCGTGGTGAGGAAGAAGTTGGTGTGATGGCAGCTATCGCCGGAGGCTCACGTGCGGGTGTCCGTTGCTACACTGCGACGGCCGGTCCTGGTACACTGCGTGGCCTCGAAGGTATCGCCTCCTGGCCAGGCCACCGTCTTCCAGTTGTCGCCATGTTTACCTGTCGTGTCGTGAATGCCCCGCTGGCCATTCAACCGGACAACATCGAAGTGTCCTATCTGCTCAACTGCGG
>JANPKE010000490.1:0-2698 GCA_031425875.1 Nitrospirota bacterium | reverse complement strand
CCTCAGCGTCTTCCCGGGAGCCTCAGTGGCCGACCTCACGGCATTGAAGACACCCGATGACCTGGATCGCTATACATACCATGTGGCCGGATGTGTCGGCGAGTTCTGGACCGATCTCATGTGCGCTCATCGCAAGGCGCTGGCGAACTGGAATATTCAGCAGATGTCGGACGTCGGAGTACGATTTGGCAAGGGGCTGCAACTGACGAACATCGTCAAGGACATTGCCCATGATCTGCAGAAGGGGCGTTGTTATATTCCAGAAATGATGCTCGAGGAAGCTGGACTGAAGCCGCAGGACCTGTTGCAGCAGACCAATCTTCCTCGCTTCAAACCTGTGCTCCGCAAGCTCATTCGTCTGGCGGTTGAGCACCTCGATCAGGGTTGGCTCTATACGATGGCCATCCCACGTTACGAAACTCGGTTACGGCTGGCTTGTATGTGGCCGATTCTCTCTGCCGGAGAATCGCTCAAGCTCGTCATGAATTCTCCCGATCTGTTGAATCCTGCCGTGAAAGTCAAAATCCCGCGCAGCAAGGTGTATCAGATCGTGGGGATGACGACCGGTACCGCTGCGTGCGCATACGCCGGCACTGCCTATTGGGGGCATTTACGCAAGCAGATCGTGTGACGATCTGTAGGCCTTCGTGCTACCCTGTTTTTTTCTGCGGCTCCAACAGCTTGTCGCCCTTCTTGAAGACGGCGTAGATTGCCTGTGATGGGCAAGCGTCGAGGCAGAGCCGGCAGCTTTCAAGACAGCGCGAAGGATCAAATTTGTAAGGTGGCGTTGAGAGCCAGGCGCTGGTCGGGCAAATCGGCACACAGACGGCCTGGTGCGTGCAGCGGTCAGGGTGGCGGACGAGGTGATCACGAATGACTAACATGGGCTTGACTCCTTCAAAGAGGCCTTGAGAGAAGATCTCGAACATATTTTTTTTCGGTAGGCTGCTCATTTCCATTCCTTGACGAGTTCTTTAAGCCGATCTTTGAGCTCAGGAATCCGTTCGAGATTATTCTGAATCGCGCCGATGATTTTTTCCAGCCGAGCCGAGCGAAGCGCTTCCTTATCCTTCTTCACCACACCGTCATAGTCCTCATAGGCTTGTCTGTGTTTGGGTTCCAGATGTTTCCTGGCATCCACCAGGGCCTGGCCCAACTCCCACGGTTCCGGCGCCGGTAGAGAAGCGACCGTAAACGACCCATCGGTAAACACGATGACCGAGGCACTCGGTTTCCCAGTCAAGGGGACCACGGCTTCGATCGTTTTGCGTTCGCAGACGTTCCAGTCCAGCGTGAGTCCAGGAAACTGTTTGGTGAAGGCCACCTTTTCCATGTTGGCCTTCCATTTGTCTTCGGTTGGCATGGACGTATATGAGGTATCGAACGGGAAGCCTTACGGTTTCTTGAGCGGTACCAGCTGTTCTGGAACCGGATGGTCAGGCATTAGCAATCGAGTGACGATTTCGCCGTTCAGCACGTGCCGCTCCATGATCTCGGTGACATCGTCCTCCGTACCGACCCAGTACCACACGCCTTCAGGATAGACGACGACACTTGGGCCGAGGTCACAATGATCGAGGCAACCGGCTTTGTTTGCTCGGACCACCCCTTTGAGATTTAACCGCTTCGTTTCACTCTTGAAGTGTGCATGAAGTTTTTCTGAACCCAGGTTCGCGCAACAGCCGCGTGGATCGTCCTTTGGACGCTGATTCGTACAGATGAAGATATGTCGCTGGAATGATGGCATTGGGTTAGGTCGCTAGACGGGCATCGTCAGGGTATTGAGCCGTTCCATCAGAAGCGTCACATCGTCGTCCCTTAAGAACGGAGATGGGTGCTGGGTTGCGTTCAGGATAGTCGAGATTTCGTGTAACCGCAATGATGCTCGTCGGAACTCGTCGCCCTTGGCGAGTTCCGATATGTGGTCAGCACGTAACTTATCGAATTCAGCGGAGATGTCACGGAAGTCACGTTGTAAGTTTTTGTGTATCGAACAGGGGGTGCAATACCATTTTGGACTTTGATCTGATAACGGAGACAGGCGATCGTAAGGGCGACCGAAAAAGTCTCTCCCCAGGGAAAGCTTTGTCAGTGGACCGTTGCCGGCTCCGCAGGCCTGACACGATTCGCTCCAGGAGTCCATCTTCACCTCCATATCAACCACACCGAAGGGTGTATCTTACAACAGGCTTTTCCAGACTGTCCACGGGCAGCACAGCAGATGGTGTGGCGGTCAACCCGATCACTTCGTGGATCTATGTATAATGACACAATTAGGCCTGCAGCACTTATAGCCGGAAGGGGGAACCTTTATGGTCATCGGTGTTCCGAAGGAAATCAAAGATCATGAGTATCGTGTCAGTCTGACGCCGGAGGGTGTAGCGACCCTTCGTCAAAGTGGGCATGAGGTCTGGCTTGAATCGTCTGCCGGGCAGGGCAGTGGATTTAGCGATGATGTGTATCGTAAGGCTGGGGCCTCGGTTGCCGGTTCGAAAGAGGAGGTATTCACAAGAGCTGATTTGATTGTGAAGGTTAAAGAGCCATTGCTTTCTGAGTGTCATCTGTTTCGTCCAGGCCAGGTCTTGTTCACGTATTTACATCTTGCCTCACTCGTGGGTGTGACCAAGGAACTTCTGAGTAGTAAGGTCACGGCTATTGCGTATGAAACGACCGAGTCGAAAGATGGCAGTCTTCCGAT
>JANPKE010000489.1:0-3701 GCA_031425875.1 Nitrospirota bacterium | reverse complement strand
CTGATTGCCCATGTCGGTCGTCATCAGGGCTGCCATGAATTCAGTCGGGTAGTGGGCTTTTAAGTAGCCCGTCTGATAACACACGACGGCATAGGCGGCCGCATGCGATTTATTGAATCCGTATCCGGCGAATTTCTGAATCAGTTCGTACAGCTTCTCCGCTTTCTTCTCAGGAATCTGTTTCTGTGTCGCGCCCTCGATAAACTTCACGCGTAGCTTTTCCATCTCCTCCGGCTTCTTCTTGCCCATCGCTCGACGGAGAATGTCAGCTTGGCCCAGCGAGAAGCCGGCCATCTTATTGGCGATCGCCATCACCTGTTCCTGATAGACGATCACGCCATACGTGTCCTTGAGGATAGGTTCCAATTCCGGAACTTCATAGGCAATCGGGATCTTGCCTTGTTTTCGTTTGATAAAGTCGGGGATGAGATCCATTGGACCTGGCCGGTACAGCGCAATAATGGCGATGATATCTTCGAATCGGTCGGGTTTCAGGCCGGTTAGCAGATCCCGCATGCCAGAGCTTTCCAGTTGGAACACACCCGTTGTTTTTCCAGAGCTCAGCAGGGCAAAGGTAGCCGGATCGTCAAAGGGCATTTGATCGATGACTATCGGCGGTGCGTCGGGATGTGTTTCGTTGATCAGGGTCTCGGCACGTCGAATCATCGTGAGGGTCTTGAGGCCGAGGAAGTCGAACTTCACCAACCCAATTTTCTCGACATCCCCCATCGAGTACTGGGTCACGATTTCATCGTTGGCACCTTTGTAGAGCGGTACGTGGTCGGTGAGCGGTCCTTCAGAGATCACGACGCCGGCCGCATGGGTCGAGGCATGACGGGCGAGTCCTTCAAGCGATTGCGCGTTGGCCATGAGCTCTTTGACCTTGGGATCCGTGTCAACGAGCTCGCGCAGGCGGGGCTCTGTCTCCAAGGCCTGCTGCAGCGTGATATTCAGTTGGGTGGGGACGAGCTTCGCCACTTTGTCGGCGTCCGCGTAGGACATCTCCAGTACACGGCCCACATCGCGGATCGCCGCCTTGGCGCCGAGTGTTCCGAACGTAATGATCTGTGCGACGTGGTCGGTGCCATACTTCTCCACCACATAGTTGATCACTTCCCCGCGCCGGTCCATGCAGAAATCCATATCGATATCGGGAAGCGAGACGCGTTCGGGATTCAAGAAACGCTCGAACAGTAGGGTATAGACGAGCGGATCAAGGTCGGTAATGCGCAGGGCATAGGCCACAAGACTGCCGGCGGCAGAACCCCGCCCTGGCCCTACAGGAATCCGTTTTGATCGAGCGAAACGGATAATGTCCCAGACAATGAGAAAGTAACCGGCAAATCCCATCGAACAGATCACCATCAATTCTTCTCGAAGACGCTGATCGTAGACAGCGGAGGCGACCCGGCTGGGCCTTTCTCGTAATCGTTCCTTCAGCCCGGCGAGCGCGAGATGTTCCAGATAGGACTCACGATCCTTGAATCCTTCAGGAATTCGGTACTGCGGTAGATAGGTTTTGTTCAGCGGGAGATCGAGCTCGCAATGCTCCGCAATGCGGCAGGTGTTCGTCACAGCGCCAGGAAACTCTGCAAACGCCGGAGCGATCTCCTCCGTCGATTTGACATACAGCTGATCCGTGTCGAACTTCATCCGATTCGGATCGCTCACCGTCTTTCCGGTCTGCAGACACAACATCAATTCATGCGGCCGCGAGTCTTCCTTCTTCAGGTAGTGACAATCATTGGTGCCCGCGAGAGGGATCCCAAGTTTCTTATGGATCTCCATGAGGCCAGCATTGGCAACACGCTGATGATCAAGTCCGTTGGCCTGCACCTCGAGATAGAAATGATCTTTGCCGAAAATTTCCTGAAATTCACCGGCCGCCGCCATCGCGCCGGCCATATCGCTCTGGCCAATCAAGTAGGGAATTTCACCGCTCAGGCAACCGGAGAGGGCGATAATCCCATCATGATGCAGCTTTAATAGCTCTTTATCAATCCGTGGTTTATAGTAAAACCCTTCAAGATATCCTTTACTCACAAGCTTAATAAGATTCTGATAGCCCGTGAGGTTTCTCGCGAGGAGGATCAAATGGTAGTAATCGTTATGTGCAAGCCCGCTGTCTTTCTTGGCATGCCGACTTCCTAAGGCCATATAGGCTTCACAGCCGATGATCGGCTTGACGCCCGCCTCGTTGGCTTTGCGATAAAACTCGACCGCGCCGAACATATTGCCATGGTCGGTCATGGCCACCGCCGGCTGGTCGAAGGCCTTGATCTGGCGAACCAGCGGCTCGATCTGATTGGCGCCGTCGAGAAGACTGAACTGGGTGTGGAGATGCAGATGAACAAAAGAGGAAGCCACGAAAAGTACACCTCGTTATGGGATTGTAGTGAGGGTGCAATAAGGAGTCAACGACGGACCTGGAAGAAGGAAATCATCTCAGAAAGAGTCCCCGTCGAAACACCATCTTATTGTGAGATTGCTAGAGCCGTTCTCCGTACTTTCGGAAGTGTTGCTCCTTGGCGTCAGCGATCCACTTGTCCCGTTTGATGCGATCTGGATCGGTCTCGAGCTTCTTGGCGATCTTCTCGATATCGTCCGGCTTCCAACGAGCAATTTGGATAAACGTGTAGGTGCCCATCTTATTGAGGGTCTGCGCAAAAACCGGCCCGATCCCGTGGATCTTCTTTAGATCGTCCTTCTGACTGTCCTTCCCCACCTTGGGTGGTCCTTCTTGGGACCTTAGCGTGGCTCTACTCTGACGAGTCAGAGGAAGCCTCACGGTTGCTGAATCCGGTTTGGTGCGAAGAGTCACGCGCAGTTCTTTGAGGCGTTGCTGCAAGCGATCGATGTGCTCATCTTTCTCTGGAATACCCTGAACCTCCTTAAGAAGAGTTCGACGCTCCGCTTGGAGCGCATGCAACTCACGGTGGAGGCTCGCAATCTGCTCGTCTCGCTCATGCAGACGTTGCTCGTTGAGCAGATGTTGGGAACGGAGTTGGTCCTGTGCAGCACATTGCTCCTGAAACTTCGCCGTTTCACCTTCAAGCTCTTGCACGGTGCGCGCATGAGTTCTTTCCCATTCCTTGAGCTCTGATTGCTTCTCGCGAAGGAGGTGAGTCAGCGGCACAAGCTCCCCGATCCGCCGATCGCGCTCCCCGATGGCCTGTTCCAGTTGCTGGATCACGCCGCGATGGGCGGCCTCCCGATCACTCAGTTCCACTTCCAACTGATGGACGCGGCTCTGTACCGATTCCAGCTTCTTCAGGCGGGCTCGGAGCTCGTCCCGATCAGCGAGACCCTCGTTGAGTTGGGCAATATGCTCGCGCTGCACGCGGACTTCCTGCTCCATCACCTCACGCGCTTGTTCAGCGGCCTGACACGCCTGTTGGGCCTCGCGGAGCTCTTCCCCCTGGGCCGCCACGTGCGCATCGAACTCGCTCATCCGCCGATCGCGCTCCCCAATGGACTGTTCCAGCTGCTGAATCACGCCGCGATGGGCGGCCTCTCGATCACTCAGTTCCACCTCCAGCTGATGGACGCGGCTCTGCACCGATTCGAACTTCTCCAGCCGAGCTCGGAGCTGCTCCCGGTCGGCAAGGCCTTCGTTGAGTTGGGCGATATGCTCGCGCTGCACGCGGACTTCCTGCTCCATCACCTCACGCGCTTGCTCAGCGGCCCGACACACCTGTTGG
>JANPKE010000488.1:0-2210 GCA_031425875.1 Nitrospirota bacterium | reverse complement strand
GCCATCTTGACGACCGTGCCATCCATCGGTGCAAACAGCTTTGCGGCTTCAATACGTTGCTGAACTCCCTGTTGTCGGTAGGAGATATCCGCCAACTGCTCCGTAGCCTTGGCGGCTTCCGCCACGGCGGAGTCGCGTGATGCCATTGCATCCATGAGCCGTTGTTGCACATCGGCGGTGATTTGATCACGACCGAAGCTCAAGGCCGACCGAGACTGCTCGGCACCCGACAAACTGGCCATTGCTGCCTGCAAACCAGCCTTGGTGCCGATCTCGGTCTGAATTGTGAGCTCAAGTTCCCGTTGGGAGACCAGTCCGTCCCGGACAAGTTGCCGATGACGGTCGACATTGAGTTGTGCCGTCTGCACGTCGATCTTGTACTGCTCGACTTTCTGCTGAGCCTCACGCACTTTATTGTCTGCCTCGACCACGCGGGCCTCCGCCGAGGGCACAGCAGCCTGCACCAACTTTTTCATCTCCCCGATTCTTTTCGTCAGCTGATCAGCCCTGGACATGGCCGCCTGGCGCGTTTGTTCCAACGCTACCTTGCGCTGTTCGAAGAGGGGGAGAATCTCGGGCGCCATAAAGGTTGGATCGTAATCTTCCAACTCGCCGACAAGTTCGCCCTTCTTGACTTTGACTCCTTCATAAATGTGCCAGGTTTTGACCCGGCCTGTAATCCGAGACTCAATCTGCTGCGGCCGGTCATATGGCGTGTAGGCGGAAACTTTTCCAGACGCCTGGATAGTTTGTGTCCAGGGCACGAATTCGAGGATGATCAGAAAGAGCAACAGGATCGTCAGTATGGCGCGAGAAGCCGTGAACATTCCGCGAGGAATCTGTACCGCTTCCCAACATGGCATCTTGGCCAATGCCGGCCCCTGTTCGATGGTGATTGCCTCTAAGCCGACCCCTCGCCGGACCAGCGCACGTTCCCCACTGTTTTCGAGACCGCGACCTAGGCTAGCCATGGAGCCTCCATAAATTTACCAGTGTTGATTTGCCGTTCCAATCGCTTACGCATGAGCATGATGCAACATGATGCGACGATCCGCATGATCCGTAAGATTGGGATCCGTCGACACAAAGATCACGGACCAGGCTTCATCTTTCGAGCACAGCCGACGCAGGATACGCTCACGCAACGACGGCTCCAGCGAGTGAATGAGGCCATCAAATATCAGGACTTGCGGACGTCCCAAAATCGCTCTAGCCATGAGGATCTGCACAATGTGAGTCGGTGAAAGAGATTCTCCCAGCGCAGAGACGTCGGACTTCACACCGCGTGGCAACCCCTCTACATCTTCTTCAAGTTCCGTGAAACGAAGCGCCCAGTTGAGATCGTCATACGTGACATAGGAACGTCCCATAACGATATTTTCTTCGATCGTACCCTTCACCAACGACAATTGAGAGTCGATGATGACGCTGCGGCATTGGTTGATCGCATTGCCTTCGATATAGCGGAGATCAACCCCATTGTACTGAACGACACCATTCGTTGGGACTTCGAGGCCACCCAACACTCTGGCCAGAGCTGTTTTGGCCGCTGTTGTCCGAGCGTAGATGCCGAGCTTCTCACCCGGTGCAACATCCAGGTTGAAACCATCGAATACAGACACGCCGCTGTGAATCAAACTGACACCTTTGCAGGTAACCCGAACTCCTTGAGCCAAGTGCTTGGGCAGCGCTACGGTTGATTCGGTTGCGATCTGATCTTGTTCCTGACTAAAGGCCTCATCAAGGTGGGTCAGGGAGGCGAAGAAATAGTACACAGACCCCATGTTCTTGATCAGGGAGTCAAAATTGATGACGAGTGCGCTTACGACCGCTTGAACAGCGACTAACTGCCCTAGAGTCAGCTGCCCCGCCGACATGAGCGAGGCTGCGATGCCAAGGGCTCCGGCTTGGGCGATGGCTTGTCCACCCACGGATCCAATATATTGCCGCACGAGAACCGCAAACCGCGCCTTCCGAGTTTCAACATACCGACTAACGAGCTCGTTCGTTTTGTTCATGAGAAACGGGCGGCTGTCAGTGGCCTTCAGCTGCAACGCATTCTTTGAGATCTCTTGAACAAAATTGAAGACGTCGTATTTCGCGTGAGACATGGCGAGGGTCGTCCGGAGGGCGCCACGGGAAAGCACGAAAAACGTGATCGCGAACCCGGCCATGAGCAAAAGATTGTACATGAGGAAATAGGGATGGTA